>NZ_CAHJWX010000142.1 GCF_903643065.1 Sphingomonas bacterium
CCCCAGCCACTCCAGCCGGTGCGGCAGCAGCGTGAACAGCGAGCCCGCGCCGATCGCCGCCAGCGCGGCCCAGCCCAGCGGCCAGCGCCACGGGTTGACCGGGGCGTCCAGCGCCCTCGCCAGCACGCGCGCCTTGATGATCGAGGTCAGCGCCAGCGTCGCCATCAGCGCCACGGCGACGCCCGCCGCCTGCCAGTGCGGCGGCCAGCCGAACGCGCGCGCGCCGAGCACCAGCGCGAAGCTGAGCGCGATCTGGACGGCGAGCATCGCCACCGAGATGCCCAGGTTGGTCAGCCGCGCGACATAGACCAGCGCCGATTCGCACACCGCGCCGGTCGAGGCGAGCACCTCGGCGGTGAGCAGGAAGCCGAGCGCGGCGGTGCCGGCGACGAAGCGCGGGCCGATCACCCCCATCACCGCCTTGCCCGGAATGGAGCCCATCAGCGCGATGCCGCCCTGCGCCGCCATGATCCAGAACGCGACTTGGCGGACCTGGTCGGCGATCGCGCGGCGGTCGCCCCGGGCGAGGCTGTTGGTGATGACGGGCCCCAGGATGGGGTCGAAGCTGGTCTTGAGCTTCTGCGGGATCGAGCTGACCTGCTGCGCCATATAGTAGAGGCCGACCACCTCCGGCGCGAACAACAGGCCCAGGATGAAGCGGTCGACATTGCGGCTCCCCCATTCGAGCGCGTCCGCGCCCGCGAGCGGGGCGTTGCGGCGCGCGAGGTGCCACAGCGCGAGCGGGCGCGGCGACCAGCCGCTCGGGATGCCGTACGAGCGCAGGAACGGGATCAGGCTGGCGGTCAGCGCCGCCACCATCGAGGCGACATAGGACAGGACCAGCCCGTCGCGGATGGTGACGAACGAGAACAGATACGCCGCCGCCGAGATCGTCCACGGCTCGACGATGGCGCGCGCGGTGACGGTCGCGCGCACGTTCAGTCGATACGCCAGCGCGGCGAGGCTGACGTCCGACAGCGCGGGGCCGAGCACGACGAGGCCGAGGTAGCGATCGAGCCCGTGCACGGGCGAGTTCGGGTACATGACCTGCGGGAAGCACCAGAGCAGCGCGCTCAGCCCCAGCGAGGCGATCGCCGCGACCGCCATCGCGTCCCAGGCCACCCAGGCCTGCGGCCGCTCCGCCTCGCGCAGCGCCTGGGCGAGCCCGCGCTTGAGCCCCAGCGTCGCGAGCAGCGCGGCCAGCTCCACCACCACGACCGCGAGCGCGAAGCGGCCGAGCAAATCGGGGCCATAGCGCCGCCCGGCGATGAACAGGAACGGCAGCCGCGCGGCCAGCCGCAGCACGAACCCCGCGATATTGGTGCGGCCCCCCCTGGCGAGCGTGTCGATGTCGGGGCGGGGGGTCGTCAACTGATCCGTCATGCTGAACTTGTTTCAGCATCCACGCGCGACGCCGAACCGGGGTTGAGCGGCGCGAAGCCATAGTCGACCGCCAGATCGCGCCAGCACGGGTTGGTGGCCTCGATCAGATTGATCTTCCACGCCCGATGCCAGCGCTTCAGCTGCTTTTCTCGCAGGATGGCATGTTCCATGTCGCCGAAGAACTCGACCAGCACCAGCCGGGTCACGCCGTACCGGTTGGTGAAGCCGCGGACCTGCTTCTCGCGATGCTGCCACCAGCGACCCAGCGGGTCGGATGTCACGCCGATATAGAGCGTGCCACGCCGCTGGCCGGCCAGGATGTACACGGCGGGCGTGCGCTGTCTCATTCGTGCAATCCCGTTCGAGCCGTCGCGCGTGGATGCTGAAACAAGTTCAGCATGACAAGGTCAGTGCGCGCTGCCCCAGCTTGCGCCCACGCCGATCTCGACGCCCAGCGGCACCGACAGCGGCAC
Organism: Sphingomonas bacterium; assembly: GCF_903643065.1. GTDB lineage: Bacteria > Pseudomonadota > Alphaproteobacteria > Sphingomonadales > Sphingomonadaceae > Sphingomonas. The sequence goes on from NZ_CAHJWX010000142.1 coordinate 1,857, forward strand.
CGCCGGTTCGGCGGCGGTCGCCATCACGCCTTCGATCACCGGGCGGGCGGCGTCGACCAGCTCGTCGGGCACCTCGAACACGAGCTCGTCATGGACCTGGAGCAGCATCCTGACGCGATCGAGCCCCGCTGCCGCGAGCGCCGGTTCCATGCGGACCATCGCGCGCTTGATGATGTCGGCGCTGCTGCCCTGGATCGGCGCGTTGATCGCGGCGCGCTCGGCGCCCTGGCGCTCGTTCATGACCTTGGACTTGATCCGGGGGAACCAGGTCTTGCGGCCGAAGAGCGTCTGCGTGAAGCCGCGCTCGCGGACCTGGGTCAGCGTGTCGGCCATGTAGCGGTTGATGCCGGGGAAGCGTTCGAAGTAACGGTCGATCATCGCCTGCGCCTCGTCGGGCGTCACCTCCAGCCGGCCCGCCAGCCCCCAGCGGCTGATGCCGTACAGGATGGCGAAGTTGATCGTCTTGGCGCGCGACCGGGTGTCGCGGTTGACCTCGCCGAACAGCTCGGTGGCGGTAAGCGCGTGGATGTCCTCCCCATCGGCATAGGCCTGTTTGAGCGCGGGGACGTCCGCCATGTGCGCCGCCAGCCGCAGCTCGATCTGCGAATAGTCGGCCGCCAGGATGACGTGGCCGGGTTCGGCGATGAAGGCGTCGCGGATCTGCCGGCCGACCTCGGTGCGGATCGGGATGTTCTGGAGGTTGGGCTCGGTGGACGACAGCCGCCCGGTCTGCGCGCCGGTCAGGCTGTAGCTGGTGTGGACGCGGCCGGTCGCCGGGTTGATCTCTCCCTGGAGCGCGTCGGTATAGGTGTTCTTGAGCTTGGTCAGCTGGCGCCATTCCAGCACCTTGCGCACCACCTCGCTGCCCGGCGCCTTCTCGCGCGCGAGCCGTTCCAGCTCGGTGACGTCGGTCGAATAGACCCCCGACTTGCCCTTGCGCCCGCCCTTGAGCCCCAGCCGCTCGAACAGCACGTCGCCCAGCTGCTTGGGGCTGCCGATCGTGAACGGGCCGCCGGCGAGCTGGTGCACCTCGCCCTCCAGCGCGGCGATCTGGCCGCTGAACTCGGCCGACAGCGCGTGGAGCCGTGCGGCGTCGACCTTGATCCCGCGCCGCTCCATCGCGGCGACAACGGGCACCAGCGCGCGATCGACCATCTCGTACACCCGCGTCGCCCCCTCCGCCGGCAGGCGCGCGCGGAACCGCTTCCACAGCCGCAACGTGACGTCCGCGTCCTCGGCGGCGTAGCGGGTGGCGGTGGGCAGGTCGATCTCGGCGAAGCCGCGCTGCGTCTTGCCGGTTCCGACCACGTCCTTGTACGCGATGCATGAATGCTGGAGGTGCGTCGCCGCCAGCTCGTCCATGCCATGGCCGTGCAGCCCGGCATCGAGGTCGAACGACAGCACGATCGTGTCGTCGTGCGGGGCGACGGCGATGCCGCGCTCGCCCAGCACGATCATGTCGAACTTGATGTTGTGCCCGATCTTGAGGACGGACGCGTCCTCGAACAAAGCCTTGAGCCGGTCCAGGCACGGTTCGCACTCGATCTGGTCGGGGTTGTCGGCGAGCAGATCGGTGCCGCCATGCCGGAGCGGCACATAGCAGGCGCGGTTGGGAGCGAGCGCGAGGCTGACGCCGACCAGCTCGGCGCGCGTCGCGTCGGTGCCGCTCGTCTCCGTGTCGATCGCGACGAACCCCTGCGCGCGCGCGTCGGCGATCCAGCGGTCGAGCGCGTCGAGCGTCAGCACCGTCTCGTACGCGTCGTGGTCGCACGGCGGGTCCGGCGCGAACGGCGCGCTCGGCACCGCGACCGGCGCGTCGGCGACCTGCGCCAGCTTGGTGAGCAGCGTGCGGAAGCCGTGATGCTCCAGGAAGGCGCGCAACGGCGCCTCCGGGATGCCCTGGAGCACCAGCTCGTCGAGCGGGTGCTCCAGCGGCGCGTCGCATTTCAGCCTGACCAGCTCGCGGCTCATCCGCGCGGCGTCGGCATGGTCGCGCAGATTGTCGCGCAGCTTGCCCTTCTTGAACGTGTCGAGCGCGGCGGCGGCGAGCACGCCCTCCACGTCGCCATGCTCGTTGATCAGCTGCGCCGCCGTTTTCGGCCCCACGCCCGGCACGCCCGGCACGTTGTCGACGCTGTCCCCCATCAGCGCCAGTACCTGGCCGAGCTTGTCGGGGCCGACGCCGAACTTCTCCTGGACATAGTCCGCGCCCAGCCGGCGGTTGTTCATCGTGTCGTACAGGTCGAGCCCGGGCTCGATCAGCTGCATCAGGTCCTTGTCGCTGCTGACGATCGTCACCTGCCAGCCCTGCGCCAGCGCCGCCTTGGCATAGGACGCGATCAGGTCGTCCGCCTCCAGCCCCTCCTCCTCGATACACGGCAGCGAAAAGGCGCGCGTCGCGTCGCGGATCATCGGGAATTGCGGGACGAGATCGGCGGGCGGGGGCGGCCGGTGCGCCTTGTAGTCGGCGTACATCTCGTTGCGGAAGGTCTGGGACGAGGCGTCGAGGATCACCGCCATGTGCGTCGGGCCGCCCCCTTCTTCCTTGGCGCCGGCGTGGACCTCGTCCGCCAGCTTCCAGAGCATGGTCGTGTAGCCATAGACGGCGCCGACCGGCTCGCCATGCTTGTTGGTGAGCGGCGGCAGGCGATGGTAGGCGCGGAAGATATAGCCCGAGCCGTCGACGAGGTAGAGATGGGGCATGGCGAGGGTATTAGCGGATCAAGCAGGCGGTTTACAGCCGGTTGAACCCGGTTTACCCGTTTTGACCTGATTTCAGGTAAAAACGGGTAAACTCGTCATGGATGCCGTTCGGAACCCCTTTGCACCAGGAGCGGGCAACCCGCCGCCTGAACTGGCAGGACGGCAGGTGCTGCTCGACCAAGCCGACGTGGCGCTGCAACGCGTGAAACAGGGCCGGGCTTCACAAAGCCTGATTCTGGTCGGGTTGCGAGGTGTCGGAAAGACGGTGCTGCTGAACCGCATCAAGGTCATGGCGGAGGGCTACGGCTATCGGACCGCGTTTGTGGAGGCACATGAGGGCAAGTCGTTAGCCGAGCTGCTGCTACCGTCGATCCGCAACCTGCTCTTTTCCTTCAGCATGATGGACGCGGCGAAGGAAAAGGCGCGACGTGCTTTGCGTGTGCTGCGCGGTTTCCTGAGCGCGATCAAGCTGAACCTCGGCCAACTGGACCTGGAGATCGGCCTGGATGCCGAACGCGGCGTCGCGGACAGCGGCGACCTCGAAAGCGACCTGCCGAACCTGTTGCAGGTCGTCGCGGAGGCGGCGCGCGCGGCCAGCAGCAGCGTCGCCCTGCTCATCGACGAACTGCAATATTTTGATGAACGCGAGTTCAGCGCACTGATCATGTCGATGCACAAGATCAACCAGGCCGGCCTGCCATTCGTGATGTTCGGCGCCGGCCTGCCGCAAGTGATGGCGCTCGCGGGCGAGTCGAAATCCTATGCCGAGCGGCTGTTCCGCTATCCACCGATCGGTCCGCTCGATCCCGAAGACGCCGCCGCGGCGCTACGATCGCCGATCGAGAGCGAAGACGCGGCGATCACCGAACCGGCGCTGGCCCGCATCCTGGAGCTCACCGGGGCCTATCCCTATTTCCTCCAGCAATGGGGCCATGATTGCTGGAACACCGCCGCCGATCCGTTAATCGAACTCGATGACGTCGACCGGGCCAGCCTGGTCGCGATCCGTACGCTCGATGAAGGCTTCTTCAAGGTACGGTTCGATCGCTGCACGCCATCGGAGCGCCGGTACATGCGCGCGCTGGCCGAACTGGGGCCCGGCGCGCACCGATCCGGCGATATCGCCCAGATGCTTGGCTTGAAGACGACCAGCGTCGGACCGACGCGGGGCAAGCTGATCAAGAAAGGCATGATCTACGCGCCAGCCCATGCCGAGACCGAGTTCACCGTCCCCTTGTTCGACGAATATATGCGACGCGCGATGCCCGACCTCTGATGGGCGCGCGCCTTAACCCTTGAGCGCCCAGCGCAGCACCTCCGCCGCGACGCCGGCGCCGGCGCGCACGGCGGGGCGGGCGAGCGCGGGGGTGGACA
>NZ_CAHJWX010000143.1 GCF_903643065.1 Sphingomonas bacterium
CGGTGATCGACGCCGCCGCCGCGCGCGACGCCGGCGCGCTAACCGTGCGCTTCCGCAAGAACGAGACGGTTGCCGTCGTGGTTGAGGACGATGACGGCGCCCGGTATGCCCGCGTCAAGTCCACCCGCGCGCGCCCCGCCGCGCCGGGCCAGGCGACCCTGTTCTGACGAGGCCACGCCCATGCTGATGTCCAACACCGACCGGCCCGCGCGGCTGCATTACGGCCCTAACGGCTTCCGGGTGCTGACGCCCGGCGACCATGTCCGCTGCGCGGCGTCGGGCGCGCGCATCCCGCTGGACTCGTTGCGTTATTGGAACGTGCGGACGCAGGAAGCCTATGCCTCCGCCGCGATCGCCAGCGAGGCGATGCGCCCGCGCTGAGGCGATGCGGACGTCGGCGTGGGCCTGATCTGTGTTGCAGGCGGGTGACAGGGTCGCCCGAAAGTACGTCGGGAAAGTTTCGACAGGTTTACAGTATCTTCGCAGGCCAGCATTCCAGGCGTCGAAGTTCCGGCGACACCACTACGTCGGTCGGAGCCGATCATTCCACCGGCGGCCACCGCCGGGAGGCTGCACGCGAGGACTGTTCAGTGACCAACCTGTCTTCTACCCGCAAGCTGCTCCGCGGGTCCACCGCGCTTCAGGCGATCGCGCTGTTGGGTGCCAGCATCGGCCTGGCCGCGATCGCCGCGCCGGCCTCGGCGCAGGACTATACGTCCGGCGCGATCAGCGGCTCGGTCGCCTCGGCCGACAACGCGCCGGTCGCGAACGCGACGGTGACGTTGCGATCCCAGGCGCAGAACCAGACCCGCACGTTCCAGACGACGGGCAGCGGCAGCTTCAACGCGACCGGTCTGGCGCCGGGCAACTATGACGTCACGGTCCGCGCGGACGGTTACCGCGACACGACTGGGACGATCAGCGTCGTCGCGGCGCAGGAGAATGCGGTGCGCCTGACGCTGGTCAGCACCAGCGCCCCGGCCGAGGTCGTCGTCACCGGTGCCCGCGTGCGCCAGGATTTCACCAAGACCACCACCGGCCTCAACATCGATGTGCCCGGCACCACGTCGCAGATCGCGCTGCCGCGTTCCGCCACCGCGCTGACGCTGCTGGCGCCGGGAACGGTGTTGGGAGTCGCGGGCTTCACGACGTCCAATGGTGAGCGCGTGCCGTCGGTCGGCGGTTCGTCGGTGTCGGAGAACGCCTATTACATCAACGGCCTGAACATCACGAACCCGGACACCTATGTGGGCGGCGCCAAGGTGCCGTTTGACTTCTACAAGTCGTTCGACGTGCAGACCGGCGGCTATGCGGCCGAGTTCGGGCGCGCGACGGGCGCGGTGCTCAACGCGACCACCAAGTCGGGCACCAACACGCCGTTCATGGCGATCCACGCCAATTTCCAGCCCCAGCAATTGAAATCCCATCAGAAGAACGTCGGCGCGGTGGACGGACCGGTGTCGATCGGCGCGCTGGCGCGCGACGACAGCACGCAGGTCGCGCTGGAGGCAGGCGGCGCGCTGATCAAGGATCACGTGTTCCTCTACGGCCTGTTGCAGACCAACGCGCAGATCACGGAGCGCGCGTTCGGGCTGGCGGGAACGTATGAGCGCGACGTCACCAACGACCCGTTCTACGGCGGCAAGGCGGACGTCTACTTCACGCCGACGCAGCATGCGGAGTTCACCTATTTCAACACGTCGTCGCACACGCGCATCACCAACTTCGCGTTCACGCCGAACGCGGCGTTCAACGGCGGTACGATCGGCAACGTCACCGGTGTCGAGGATCAGAAGACCGGCGGCGTGAACTATGTCGGACGGTATACGGGCAGCATCACTGATTTCTTCCAGATTTCGGCCGCCTATGGCTTGAATAAGGACGCGAACAACCTTTCCCCGACCGATCCCGCTTCCTACTATGTGCGCGATCAGCGCGCCGCCACTTCGCCAACCGGCACCACGACGACGCGCATCATCTCGACCCTTCAGCCATTCCAGGGAAACACGATTGATGCGACGCGCCGCCGGTTTTACCGCGTGGATGGCGATCTTCGACTGGAGTTGCTCGGCCGGCATCATTTCCGCTTCGGCTTCGACAACGAGGATCTGAGCGAAAGCAAGATCAACGCGCTGAACGGCACGTTGCCGATCCGCTACACCTACGCGAACTCGGGCGTGCAGCTGCTGTATGAGCGGCTGGGCGGCAACGTGTCCGGACGTGATCGCGCCTACTATCTGCAGGACTCGTGGGAGCCGCTGACCGGCCTGACCCTGAACCTCGGCGTGCGTGACGACGAGTTCAACCAGAAGAACCTCTCGGGTCAGAAGTATCTCGACTTCAAGAGCAACTTCGCCGCACGGGCGGGCTTCAGCTTCGTCCCGGGCGGCGACTCCAAGTTCCGGTTCACCGGCAACTATGGTCGTTATTTCATCCCGCCGGCGATGAACCTCGGGTTCCGCGGCCGCGATCTGTATTTCGCCGAGTATTTCAACTACCCCGGCGTGACGAACGGCACGCAGGCTGGCGGGCAGACGCAGACGGCCGCGAACACCGCAGCGTCCGGGGCGTTCCGCACCGATCCGGTGACCGGCCTGCCGTTGCTGGCATTGGGGTCGGCGCAGACCAATCGCGCGGGGTCGGGCTACGCCTCGACCTGCCCGACCAGCCTCGCCGCCGCGCCGGGCGCGCCGGTCAACGGCGCCGCGACCTGCCTCATCTACGGCGCGGGCGTGCAGGATCCTGCCTTCGCGAAGGTCGCGCCGGGAACCAAGGCGACCTATGAGGACGAGTTCCTCGCCAGCGCCCGCTTCCAGTTCACCAATCTGATCTCGGTCGGGCTGACCGGCACCTACCGCAAACTGTCGCGTGTGTCGGAAGATACCGACTTCGCGCCGATCATCGCGACCGCGTTGAATTGCGGGGCGACCGGCCAGACCGGCACGGCGGCGCAGTGCAACTTCTACACCAACAACTCGGCCTATTACATCTACAACCCGGGTTCCTCGACCGTGAAGCTGGTGGACTTCACCAATGCCGGCACGGTGTTCACCCTGACGGGCCAGACCTTCCCGAAGCCGCGCCGTACCTATGAAGCGGTGTCGATCGACTTCAAGCATGCCGATAACGGGGTGTTCTCGCTGCAGGGTTCGGTGACGCTGTCGCGCCTGAAGGGCAATAGCGAAGGTACGGTCAAGTCTGACGCCGGCAACACCGCGCAGACGGACGCCGGCTCGACGCAGGATTATGACTATCTGGGCCTGACCGATTACAGCAACGGCATCCTGCCCAACAATCATACCTGGATCATCAAGGCGTTCGGGTCGGTCCACGTCACGCCGAAGTTCATCCTGGGCACCGATATCCAGGTCGTGTCGCCGACCTTCGGGTCGTGCGAGGGTTTCCACCCGACCGATCCCAATGCCGCCGGCTATGGCTCGTCCAGTTTTTATTGCGCGACGGGCGCGCTCAACGCGGCGGGCTATTACACCGCGACGGCACCGTCGCCGCGCGGCACGGGGCTGAAGTCGCAATGGCAGAAGACGATCGATCTGTCGGCGCGCTACACGCTGCCGTTCGGTAACGATCACATCCTGGTGCGTGGGGACGTGTTCAACGTCTTCAACTCGCGCGCGGTGGCGCAGACCTATAATCAGCACGAGCTGACCAAGATCGATGCGACCGCGACCGCGCCGGCGCAATATCAGCCCGATCCGCTCTACGGCACGGCGACGGCGTACACGCAGCCGCGCTACGCCCGCCTCGGGTTCGACATCACCTTCTGATCCCGACGGATCGATCAGACATGCGAGGGGGGCGAGGGCGACCTCGCCCCCTTTTCGCTGTCCGCCTCAACCCACCGTTAGCGCCAGCTTCCCGTCACCCTCGTCCACCGCCACGGTCGCGCCGTCCTTCACCGCGCCGCGCAGGATCAGGTCCGCCAGCGGGTCCTGCAGGTGGCGTTGCACCGCGCGCTTGAGCGGTCGCGCGCCGTACACCGGGTCATAGCCGACCCGCCCGAGCCAGGCGCGGGCCGCGTCCGTTAGGTCGAGCCGCACCTTCCGCTCGGCCAGCAGCTTGCCGACGCGGGCGACCTGTATGTCGACGATCGGGCCCATGTCGGCCTGCCCCAGCCGGTGGAACAGGATCACCTCGTCCAGCCGGTTGAGGAACTCCGGGCGGAAATGGCCGCGCACGATCTCCATCACCTGCGGCTCGACGGCGCCCACGTCCTGTCCCTCGTCCAGCGACGCGAGATGCTGCGAGCCCAGATTGGAGGTCAGGATGATGAGCGTGTTGGTGAAATCCACCGTGCGCCCCTGGCCGTCGGTCAGCCGGCCGTCGTCGAGCACCTGGAGCAGCACGTTGAAGACATCGCCATGCGCCTTCTCCACCTCGTCGAACAGGATGACCTGATACGGCCGCCGCCGCACCGCCTCGGTCAGCACGCCGCCCTCTTCGTAGCCGACATAGCCCGGCGGCGCGCCGATCAGCCGCGCCACCGCGTGCTTCTCCATGAACTCGCTCATGTCGATCCGCACCATCGCGGCGGCATCGTCGAACAGGAACTCGGCCAGCGCCTTGGTCAGCTCGGTCTTGCCCACGCCCGTCGGCCCCAGGAACAGGAACGAGCCCAGCGGCCGGTTCGGGTCCTGCAACCCCGCGCGCGCGCGGCGCACCGCCGTCGACACCGCGCGCACCGCGTCGCGCTGCCCGATCACGCGCCGGCCGATCGCGTCCTCCATGCCGAGCAGCTTCTCGCGCTCGCCCTCCAGCATCCGGTCGACCGGGATGCCCGTCCAGCGCGCGACCACCCCGGCGATGTCCTCCGCCGTCACCTCCTCGCGCAGCATCGCGCCCGCCTGCGCCGCATCGGCTTCCGCGATCTGTTTCCCCAGCGCCGGGATGGTGCCGTAGGACAGCTCGCCGGCGCGCGCGAGATCGCCCGCGCGTTGCGCCTGTTCCAGCTGGAGCCGCGCCGCATCGAGCTGCTCGGCCAGCCGCGCGCCGGCGGCGATCTTGTCCTTGTCCGCCTGCCAGCGCACCGTTAGCGCCGCCGACTGTTCCTCCAGCCGGGCCAGATCGGCCTCCAGCGTCGCCAGCCGATCCTTCGAGGCGGCGTCCAGCTCCTTCTTCAGCGCCTCGCGCTCGATCTTGAGCTGGATGATCCGCCGGTCGAGATTCTCGATCTCCTCGGGCTTGCTCTCCACCTCCATGCGCAGCCGCGACGCCGCCTCGTCCATCAGGTCGATCGCCTTGTCGGGGAGGAAGCGGTCGGTGATGTAGCGGTTCGACAGCGTCGCCGCCGCCACCAGCGCGCCGTCGGTGATGCGCACGCCATGGTGCAGCTCGTATTTCTCCTTCAGCCCGCGCAGGATCGACACGGTGTCCGCCACCGTCGGCTCGCCCACGAACACCGGCTGGAAGCGCCGCTGCAACGCCGGGTCCTTCTCGACATGCTTGCGATACTCGTCGAGCGTGGTCGCGCCGACGCAATGCAACTCGCCACGCGCGAGCGCGGGCTTGAGCAGGTTGCCCGCGTCCATCGCGCCCTCCGATTTGCCGGCGCCGATCAGCTGATGCATCTCGTCGATGAACAGCACGATGTCGCCGGCGGCGGCCTTGACCTCGTCGAGCACGCCCTTGAGCCGCTCCTCGAACTCGCCACGATATTTGGCGCCCGCGATCAGCGCCCCCAGGTCGAGCGACATCAGCCGCCGGTCCTTGAGCGTGTCGGGCACGTCGCCATTGGCGATGCGCAGCGCCAGGCCTTCCGCGATCGCCGTCTTGCCCACGCCCGGCTCGCCGATCAGCGCCGGGTTGTTCTTCGTGCGGCGCGCGAGGATCTGGATGGTGCGGCGGATCTCCTCGTCGCGGCCGATGACGGGGTCGAGCTTGCCGTCGCGCGCCGCCTGCGT
>NZ_CAHJWX010000144.1 GCF_903643065.1 Sphingomonas bacterium
ACCGCCGACGGCGCGGTGCTGACGCTTGCCGACGTCGACGCGCCGCGCGCGCGGGCGCTCGCCGACGAACTGGGCGCCACCGCCGTCGCGGCGGACGCAATCCTGGGCGTGGAGGCCGATATCGTCAGCCCCAACGCGCTGGGCGCGATCCTCACCGAACGCTCGATCGCCGGCTTGACGGCAAAGGCGATCGCGGGCGGCGCCAACAATCAGCTCGCCACCGCCGACGACGGCTGGCGCCTCCACGCGCGCGGCATCCTGTACGCGCCCGATTACGTCATCAACGCCGGCGGCATCATCAATGTCGGGCTGGAATATCTGGGCCAGGGCGACGAGGCGGAGGTCAAGGCGCGCATCGCCCGCATCCCCGCGCGGCTGGAGGAGATCTGGGTCGAAAGCGCGCGGGCGGGCGAGCCGTCGTCGGTCGTGGCCGACGCGATCGCCCGGCGGCTGATCGGCCGCGCATCATAGCTTCACGCTTCTCCGACGGAGGCCGGGGCCCAGTGGCGATGCGTTCAAAGGTGGAGCGCAGCCCTCCAGCATGGGCGGTCTCGCCACCGGGCCCCGGCCGTCGCCGGGGAGGCGAGAAGGTGACGCGACGCCACGGTGCCGCTAGTGCCGAACACGCGTGATCTTCCAAAAATCTTCATGGGCTATCTAGCCCTCGCTCTCCTCGCCGCCGCCGCCTTTGCCGCGACGGCGCGGTTCGGCGTCGCGCGGCCGCTCTGGTCGATGGTCGGCGCCGCGCTGATGGCGGGCGCGACGGGCTATGCGTGGCAGGGCCGTCCCGGCCTGCCCGGCGCCGATCCGCGACCGGAGGCGACCGTCCGCGCGCCCGAGCCCGCGCTGATCGAGCTGCGCGACCGCATGTTCGGCGGCTACACGCTCGATCATGCCTATCTGAACGCGGCCGACGTCATGCAGCGGGTCGGCGAGCCGCGCCTGGCGGTGCTGGCGATCCTGGGGGGCTTGCGCAAGATGCCGGAAAGCCTGTCGCTCTGGACCGGTCTCGGCACCGCGCTCGCCGCGCATGACGGCGATCGGGTGTCGCCCCCGGCGTTGTTCGCGTTCGAACACGCCCGTCATCTCGCGCCCGATCAGCCCGCACCCCTGTTCTTCGAAGGGCTCGCCTATATTCACGCCGGCGACTTCGCCGCCGCCCGCCCGCTCTGGGCCCGCGCGCTGGCGCTGACCCCGCCGGGGGTGTCCTATCATCGCGACATCGCCGAACGGCTGACGTTGCTGGATCAATATCTGGCGGCGCTGGCGCGAACGCCCCGCGCCGCCGACTGACCCAGCACGCACGTATCCAGAGCGATCAGCGACCGCGCCCGGTCTTCTCCTGCAGCTCATCGATCTTCATCGACGCGTCCGCCTTGTTGAGCGTATCGTCGAACTCCTCCTTCGCTTCCTCGGACAATGTCTTGAGGTAGCTCGCCTGCGCACCGGTCATCGGCTCGCCGCCGGTGGTCCAATCGTGCGGGTCCTTCTCGGCGTTGCCGGTCGGGTGGTCCTTGGGGTTCGTGTCGTCAGCCATGGGAGGTTCCTTTCGATCGCCTCAACGCACTCCGTTCCTTATCCGTTCCACGCCTTGAGGGGTGGTCCGGGATCGGCATCGCTGTTCGTGACGCCGTCGCAAGTCCCTGTTCCGGCTGGCATCCCCGTTGCGGGTTGCAACGGGCGGTGCTAGGCGCGTGACCTTATGCCAGCCGAGACGATGAGCGCGGATGCGCCGCTGGCCGCCGGCACCACCGACGTCCCAGATGGAGACCCGGACGGGTTCGTGGGTCACGGCCATCAGGGGAGCCTGATCAAGCTCGCGGTGGGTGCGGTGGGCGTCGTCTTCGGCGATATCGGCACCAGCCCGATCTACGCGTTTCGCGAGACGTTCGCCGGCCATCACCGGCTCGAACCCGATCGGCTCCATATCCTGGGCGTGCTCAGCCTGATCTTCTGGTCGATGATGGTCGTGGTCACGATCAAGTATGTCACCATCATCATGCGCGCCGACAACAAGGGGGAGGGCGGCAGCCTCGCCCTGCTCGCGCTGATCAATCGCCAGACGGCGCGCAAGCGCTGGACGGGCGGGATCATCCTGCTGGGCGTGTTCGCGACCGCGCTCTTCTATGGCGACAGCATGATCACGCCGGCGATGTCGGTGCTGTCGGCGGTGGAGGGGCTGCGTGTCGTCGATACCCGCTTCTCGGCGCTCGCGCCGCCGATCGCGATCGGCATCCTCGTGATGCTGTTCGCGATCCAGCGCCGCGGCACCGCTCGGGTCGGGCTGTTGTTCGGGCCCATCATGCTCGTCTATTTCGTCGTGCTGGCGGTGCTGGGCCTCGTTCATATCGCCAGCGATCCGGCGATCCTGGTCGCGCTCAGCCCGCTCTTCGCGATCCGCTTCTTCCTGCACCAGGGCCCGGCGGCGTTCCTGGCGATGGGGTCGGTCGTGCTGGCGCTGACCGGCGCGGAGGCGCTCTACGCCGACATGGGCCATTTCGGGCGCAACCCGATCCGCGTGTCGTGGCTGCTCTTCGTGCTCCCGGCGCTGATGCTCAACTATCTGGGCCAGGGCGCGATGATCCTCCAGCTGTCGCCGAAACAGGCGCACGTCGCGATCGAGACGCCCTTCTTCCTCCTGGCGCCGGACAGCCTGCGGCTGCCGCTGGTGCTGCTCGCGACGATGGCGACGGTGATCGCCAGCCAGGCGGTGATCTCCGGCGCCTTTTCGGTGACGCAGCAGGCGATCCAGCTCGGTTTCGTGCCGCGGCTGTCGATCGTCCATACCTCCAGCCAGGCGGCGGGGCAGATCTTCATCCCCGTCGTCAACACCGCGCTGATGGTGATGGTGATCCTGCTCGTGCTCGCCTTCCGGACCTCGTCCAACCTCGCCGCCGCCTATGGCATCGCGGTAACGGGGGCGATGCTGATCGACACGATCCTGCTGGGCGTGGTGCTGATCCAGCTGTGGAAGTGGAGCCGGTGGCTCGCCTATCCGCTGATCGCGGTGTTCCTGCTCTTCGATCTCGCCTATTTCGCTTCCAACCTGACCAAGGTGCCCGACGGCGGCTGGTTCCCGCTGCTGGTCGGCCTCGTCATGTTCACGTTGCTGACCACCTGGGCGAAGGGGCGGCACCTGATGCTGGAGCGGATGCGCGAGGCGGCGATGCCGGTGCCCGTCTTCATCCGCTCCGCCGCCACCTCGGCGACGCGGGTCGGCGGCACGGCGGTGTTCATGACCTCGACCCCCGATGGCGTGCCCCACGCGCTGCTCCACAATCTGAAGCACAACCGCGTGCTGCACGAACGGATCATCCTGCTCACCGTCAAGGTGACGGACATGCCGCATGTCCGCGATGAGCAACGCTTCCACCACGAGGATCTGGGCGAGGGCTTCCACCGCCTCGTGCTCAAATACGGTTTCATGGAAGACCCGGACGTGCCCGCCTGCCTTGCCCGCTACGATGCCTGTTCGGGCAAGTTCCGGATGATGGACACCAGCTTCTTCCTGTCGCGCCAGACGCTGATCGCGTCGGAGCGGCCGGGCATGATGCTGTGGCGCGAGAAGCTGTTCGCCTGGATGCTGCGCAACGCGGTGAGCGCGATGGAGTTCTTCGGCCTGCCGTCGAACCGCGTGGTGGAGCTGGGCAGCCAGATCGAGATTTGATCGAGACTCCGGCCCCGATCATCGTCACCGCGCTGTTCTCGCGCGCCGACCAGGCCTGGCTCGATGGGTTGCGCCGCCAGCATTTCCCGCCCGAGCGCAACCAGCTCGACGCTCACCTGACGCTGTTCCATCACCTGCCGCCCTCGATCGCCGACGAGCTCAAGCATCGCCTCGCGGAGGAGACGCGCGGCATGCGAGCGCCGGTCGCGCGCGCGGCGGGGCTGATCTCGCTGGGGCGCGGCGTCGCGTTCCGCATCGAGGCGCCCGAGCTGGTCGCGATCCGCGCGCGGCTGGCGGAGGCGTTCGGCCCGCTGCTGACGCCGCAGGACGCCGGCGGCTGGCGCGCGCACGTCACGATCCAGAACAAGGTGACGGCGTCGGTCGCCAAGCTGCTGCTGACCGACCTGCAACGCGGGTTCCAGCCTCGTCCGGTTGAGATCGCGGGGCTGGCGACCTGGTGGTATCGCGGCGGCCCGTGGGAGCCGCTGTCACGCCACATGTTCGCTTGACGGCCCCGTCGCGCGACCCTATCCGCGCCGCTCGATTGGCAGGGCGGGGTAGCTCAGCTGGTTAGAGCAGGGGAATCATAATCCCAAGGTCGGGGGTTCAAGTCCCTCCCTCGCTACCAATCGAAGCGCGCCTTCCAGCATCTCCGCTCCCCAGGCATTGAGGCTCTTGCCCGCCAGTTCTGCCGCGCGGGCGGCGCGGGCATGAAGAGTCGGGTCCACTCGCAACATGAGCTTACCAGAATATGGCCGTTGCGTCGGGCGCCCGAGCTTGGCGCAGGTCGCAATATAATCGTCGACCGCCTCCTCGAACGCCGCGCGCAGTTCCTGCACGCTCTCACCGTGAAACCCGACTCCGTCCCGGATACCTGCCAGTCGCCCAAAGAAGATCCCGTCCTCGGCATCGAACTGGATCGGCGCGCTATAGCCCTGATAAGTCATCACGTTGCTCACGGCCTTACTCCGATCCTAATCAAGAACTCGCGCGCGGCACGGACTTGGTACCGCTTCGCTTCCTTGGCGGGATGCGGGCGGTGAAACATTTCGACCTCATCGCCTTTGCAAACCTGACTCGAGAGCCGCTGCCCTCGATTACTGAGCACCCGCAAGCCACTAGCAACAATTCAAGGTCGGACCATACGACCGACGGTGACACGGGTTCTGTGAAGATGCGCCGCAACGTGCGGGTATGTCGGCCGTTCACGCCAGCAAATTATGCTAGCACATACCGCTGGTCAAGGCACCCGCCGCGCGCTCGTCACCACCACCGGCTTGGCGATCTGCTCGCCCGGGAAGTGGCCGCCGGCCGCTACCGGCGCGTCGAGGATGCGGTGCACCGTGTCCATGCCTTCCACGACATGGCCGAACGCCGCATAGCCGAGATTGTCGCCGGGCCGGCTCGGGTCGGCGTCGAGCGAGAAGCGCTGGTCGCCGACGCTGATCGTGAAGTCGCCCGCCCCCGTGCCAGGCGCGAGCCGCGCGAGCGAGATCGCGCCGTCGGTATGATGGACGCCGGTCAGCGTGGTCGGCTCGTGCCGGATCGGCGGTAGCACGCGCCCCGGCGCGTTCTGGACGCCGAACTGGACGAAGCCATAGTCCGGCTGGACCTTCACGGTGCGGTAGAACACAACGCCATCGAGCCGGTGCCGTTCGACATAGCGCAGGAAGTTGGCGGCGGTGACCGGCGCGCGTTCAGTCTCGATCGCCAGCACGATCGAGCCCTCGCTGGTGGTGAGCGCGACGCGCACGGTGGCGGGCGCAGCGGCCGGAGCGGACGTCGGCATCGGCGCGCTGGCGACCTGGGCGGCAAGGAGCAGGGCGAGTCGGAGCATAAGCGAAACGTAGCAGAAGCGGGGCTCAGCCGAACCGCCCATGCGGATCGCTCAGCACCAGCATCGCGTCCGCGCGCGCCAGTGCGACCAGCGTCAGCCCGTGCTCGCGCGCGCGCGCCAGCGCCAGCGTCGTCGCCGCCGACACGCCGACCAGCAGGCCGACGCCCGCGACCAGCGCCTTGTCGACCATCTCGTAGCTGAGCCGCGAGGTGACCAGCACGAACTCCGCCATCGTACCGGTGATTGCGAGCCAGCCGACCAGCTTGTCGAGCGCATTGTGCCGCCCGACGTCCTCGAACGCTGCGACGACCCGCCCGGCCGCGTCGCAAGCCGCCGCCGCGTGCACCGCGCCGGTCAGCGCGTTGAGCGGCTGGTGCGCGCGTAACGTGGCGAGGGCGGCGAACAGCGCCGCC
>NZ_CAHJWX010000145.1 GCF_903643065.1 Sphingomonas bacterium
CGGCGGCGATCCCCGACGTGCCGCGCGAGCCCGTCCGCGCGATCCCCTCGCTCGTCGTCCCGCCGCCGCCGCACCGTCCCGAACCGCTCGCGCCCGGCGAGCGGATCGACAGCGTCGAGCTCGCCTCGGACGCGCGCGACCAGCCGGAAAGCATCGAGGCGCTGCTCTCCCGGCTGGAACGCGGAGCGCGGCGGCGCCTGGTGGCGGCGACCGGACCGGCTCCGACCCCGGTTCCGATCCCGACCCCGACCCCGACCCCGACGGAGCCGGTGGAGCAGCCCCTGGCATCGGGGTCGCTGGAGGAGACGCTGGGTCAGCTGCGCCGGCTCGCCATCCGCGGCTGAGCCGTCACGCCCATCCGCGGCTGAGCGGTCACGCCTCGTCCAGGGTCAGCGCCTCCACCACGACCGCCGCGGATCCGCCGCACCGCTCCACCGAGGCGAGGGCGATGTCCGCCACCAGATGCCCTCGCAGCCGGAACTGTGCCTCGAGCAGGCCGGCGAGCCAGCTCGCCAGCGCCGGATCGTCCCGCCCCCGCAACCGGATGACGTGCCGCGCCCCGGTGAAGGTCGCGCTTCCCCAGCCGGTGCTGGTCATGTCGACCAGTTCGATCGCCGATCCGCGCGGCGCCGACGCGGCCAGCGCGTGGAGCAGCGCGAGGCCGGGATCGGGCGCGCGGTCCCGCGGCGGCCCGCTCATGCCGGTCCTCCCGACAGGAACGCCTCCACCCGCGCCACCGTGACCGGCCGCAGCTCGCGCCCGCGCTGGAGGTCCTTGACCAGTCGCGGATCGTTGATCGCCCGCCGTCCGAACGTCGTGGGCGGCATGTTGGTGTGGCGCAGGTAGCGATCGATCTTGACGATCAGGGACATGGCGGCTTCTCCCGACAGGTAATCTGTTCTTGTTGTGTTCTTCTTGAACTCCAACTTGTCTAGGAAAAATCCTGCTGCTACTTTCCGGGAATGAAACTGGACGATCCCCGCGCGGTGCTGGCGGCGCTGGTGGCGGCGAGCGAGGGGGAGAGCCTGTCGTCGCTGTCGCGACTGCTCGGCCGCAATGATGCCTATCTCCAGCAGTTCGTGCGGCGGGGCACGCCGCGCCGGCTGGCGGAGGGGGACCGGGCGCTGCTGGCGCGCTATTTCGGGGTGGCGGAGGCGGTGCTGGGCGGGCGCGAGATCGCGCCCGGTCCGATGCCGGTGCGCGTCCCGCGGCTGGATGCACGAGCCTCGGCGGGGCCGGGCGCGCTCAACGACGGCGAGCGGCCGGTCGACGCGATCGACTTCCCGCCGCGGCTGCTACGATCGCTGGGCGTGCGCGGCGGCCCGGTCGCGCTGATCGAGGCCCGGGGCGACTCGATGGCGCCCGGCATCGCCGACGGCGACCAGCTGCTGGTCGATCAGGGCGATACGCGCGTGACGGGCAGGGGCGGAGTGTTCGTGGTGCGGATCGACGGCGCGACGCTGGTCAAGCGGGTCGCGCGGCGCGGTGGCGCGGTGGTGGCGACGAGCGACAATCCCGCCTCGCCCCCGGTCGGCGAGGGGGTGGTGGAGGTGATCGGCCGGGTCGTGTGGCAGTCGCGCGCCGTGGCCTGAACCGGGGCGCCGGCCAGGCCTTCGGCCCTTAGCGACGCCGCCCCCGCCACCAGATCGCGAGCGACGCGGCGATGCCAAGGCCGGTGCCGATCAGGAAGCCCGGCGTCGCCTCGCCGACCAGGAAGCCGACGACCGGACCGCCGATCGCGCCGAGCGCGATGAACGCGCCGCCGGCCGACGAGCGGCGGGGCGGGGAGGTGCCGGGATCGACCATGGTCAGCGCCCTGCCATGCCGTGCGCGGTGGCGCCAGTGGCGGGGCGGGGCAGCGGCAGGTCGTTGCGGCGCCAGACCACCAGCGTTTCGGTGTCGTTCGCCCAGAGCCTGCGATCCACCGCCGCGATCCGGTGATAGCCGCGGGCCAGGCCTGCCCGCAGGATCGCGTCGTTGGCGCGGTTGCGGTTCGTCCAGTGCGACCGGTCGACGGTCAGGACCGTTCCCGGCCGATGCGCGAGCGCGGCCCGCAAGGCGATGGTCGCGTCGACCGGCAGCGCATGCGCCTCCGCCTGGGACCGGAACTCGTCGACGAAGATGTACGGCGTGACGAGGCAGGCATGGCTCAGCTGGAGGAACGTGACCGGCGCGTCGTACGTCAGCAGGCAGGTCGTCGCGACATCCGGCGGGATCGCCGCCAGCGTCAGCGCGGTCGCGCGCCTGGCGCGCGCCGTGTCCATCCAGCTCGTCGCGACCGTCATCGCCATGGCCGGCCCGGCGAGCGCGACGAATGCCCAGCGGCCCCAGCGCGGTTGTGCGAACAGCGCCGCGCCGCAGATCGCGGCGATGCTGGCGACGGGCAGCAGATAATGGGTCCAGAAGTTGCCGATCGAGAACGCCTCCACCAGCGCGGCCGCCGACCAGGCGGCCAGCAGCCACCAGCGTTCGTCGGCGCGGGCGGCGAGCCGCATCGCCGCCAGCCCGCCCACGCAGGCGAACAGAACCGGCGATCCCTGGCGCAGCATCTCGCCCAGCCGACCGAGCGAGTCGGCGTCGAAGCCGCCGGTCTTGCGCATTTGGGACACGAGATTGGCGAACCACCATGCGTCGAGATGTCCGGCCAGCGCGAAACCCGCGCCCGCCACGACGGTCGGCGCGATGCCCAGGCCGACGAACAGCGTCGCGCGAGCCGCCGCCTCCCGCCACGGCCGGCGCAGCGCCAGCCTGACGGCGAGCCAGCCGCCGATCGCGACCCCCTCCAGCGCGACGTTGGTCTTGATCTGGATCGCAAGGCCGCACAGCAGCATCGCCGCCGCCGCGCGCCTCATGTCTCCCGGCCGGTCGAGCGCCGGCGCGGTGCGCAGCGCCAGCCAGGCGGCGACGGCGGTGAACAGGTTGTAGAAGACCGGCGCCTGCGTCGATCCGCCGCCCATCGGCTCCAGCATCGCGCAATAGAACACGCCGGCCAGCATCGCCGGCACGATCGCCACGCGCCGCGCCGCGACCGCGGCGATCGCCAGTGCGGTGCTCGCGACGAACAGCGTCGCCACCAGCTGCGACGCCAGCAGCCCCTCGCCGCCCAGCAGCCGCATCGCGGCGAACAGCGCGAACAGGCCGATCGGCTTGCGATCGAAGATGTCGACATAGGGCAGCGCGCCGCGCCACATCCGGTCGCCCATCAACAGGTAGAACTGCTCGTCGTCGCCGACCAGCGCGTCGCCGTACAGCCCGGCGCGCAGGACGACCGCGACCAGCAGCAACCCGGCCGCGATCGCCCGCCAGCGGATCGGCGCCGCGACCGGGCGCGGCGTCGTGTCCGCGACGATACGGTCTGTCCTCATGCGCGCCTTCATGGCGCAGCCATGGTTTCCGCGCGGTAAACCATCGGGCGTCCGCCGGCCGGTCCGGACAAGCATGTGTGGCGGCGGGCGGCGACGCTCGCTAAACGTCGTCCGATCGCCCGCAGGGGGCGGGCGAGGAGCGCGCGATGGCCGGAACCCAGCAGCCGGACCTCCATCCCGTTCCGGAAGAATGGCGCGAGCGGGCGCTGGTCGACGACGCCGGCTATCGCGCGATGGTCGCGGCCGTCGCCGCCGATCCCGACGCCTTCTGGCTGCGGCAGGCGCGACGGCTCGACTGGATCGTCCCCCCGACCCGGGCCGGGGACTGGTCGTTCGCGGCCGACGACTTCCGCATCCGCTGGTATGCGGACGGCACGCTCAACGTCGCCGCCAACTGCCTCGACCGGCATCTGGCGGAGCGCGGCGATGCCATCGCGATCCTGTGGGAACCCGACGATCCTGCCGACGCGCCGCGCCGCATCAGCTATCGCGAGCTGCACGCCGAGGTCTGCCGTTTCGCCAACGTGCTCCGCGCCCAGGGTGTCGCCAAGGGCGACCGGGTGACGATCTACCTGCCGATGATCCCGGAGGCGGCGGTCGCGCTGCTCGCCTGCGCGCGGATCGGCGCGGTGCATTCGGTGGTGTTCGCCGGCTTCTCTCCCGAGGCGCTGGCGGGGCGGATCGAGGATTGCGGGTCGCGGCTGGTCGTGACCGCGGACGAGGGCCGGCGCGGCGGACGGCGCGTGCCGCTGAAGGCGAACGTCGACGCCGCCGCGGCCCGCGCGCCGGGGCTGGAGCGCGTGCTGGTGGTGCGCGCGACCGGGGCGGACATCCCGATGGGCGAGCGGGACGTGTGGTATCACGAGGCGGCGGCGGACCTCGCCGGCGATCGCGCCGGGGACTGCGCGCCCGAGCCGATGGCGGCCGAGGACCCGCTGTTCATCCTCTACACGTCGGGATCGACCGGCAAGCCCAAGGGCGTGCTGCACACCTGCGGCGGCTATCTCGTCTGGGCGAGCCTGACGCACGAATGGACGTTCGACTATCGCGCGGGGCAGGTCTTCTGGTGCGCGGCGGACATCGGCTGGGTGACGGGCCACAGCTACATCCTCTACGGGCCGCTCGCCAACGGGGCGACGACGCTTATGTTCGAGGGCGTGCCGACCTGGCCCGACGCCTCGCGCATGTGGCAGGTGGTGGACCGGCATCGCGTCGAGATCCTCTACACCGCCCCGACCGCGCTGCGCGCGCTGATGAAGGAGGGCGACGGTCCCGTCCGCGCGACGAGCCGCGCGTCGCTGCGCCTGCTGGGCAGCGTCGGCGAGCCGATCAACCCGGAGGCGTGGCGATGGTATCACGACGTCGTTGGGGAGGGGCGCTGCCCGATCGTCGACACATGGTGGCAGACGGAGACCGGCGGCATACTGATCGCGCCGCTGCCCGGCGCCACCCCGCTGAAGCCCGGCAGCGCGACCCTGCCGCTGCCCGGCGTCGTGCCGGTGCTGGTCGACGCGCAAGGCGTGGCGCTGGACGGCGCGGCGGAGGGCGACCTGTGCCTCGAGACCAGCTGGCCCGGCCAGATGCGGACCGTCTGGGGCGACCACGACCGCTTCTTCCAGACGTATTTCACGACCTGTCCCGGCCTGTATTTCACCGGTGACGGCTGCCGGCGCGACGCGGACGGCTATCACTGGATCACGGGCCGGGTGGACGACGTCATCAACGTGTCGGGCCACCGGATGGGAACGGCGGAGGTCGAGTCGGCGCTGGTCCTGCACGCCGGCGTCGCGGAGGCGGCGGTGGTCGGGATGCCGCACGACGTGAAGGGGCAGGGCATCTACGCCTTTGTCACGCTGAACGCCGGCGAGGCGGCGTCGCCCGAGCTTGCGGCCGAGCTGAAGGCGTGGGTGCGCCGCGAGATCGGGCCGGTCGCGACCCCCGACGCCATCCAGTTCGCGCCGGGCCTGCCCAAGACGCGGTCGGGCAAGATCATGCGGCGCATCCTGCGCAAGATCGCGGAGGGCGACACCGGCGCGCTGGGCGACACCTCCACGCTCGCCGATCCCGCGGTCGTTGACGATCTCGTCGCCGGGCGGGCGGGCGCATGAGCGACGGCCGCGATGCGGGCCTGGCGCTCGACCCGCGCTGGGACGCGGCCGGGCTCGTCACCGCGGTCGTCACCGATCGCGCGACCGGCGAGCTGCTGATGGTCGCGCACATGGATGCCGAGGCGCTGGCGGCGACGCGAGCGACCGGCGAGGCGCACTTCCACTCGCGCAGCCGCCGCCGGCTGTGGCGGAAGGGCGAAAGCTCCGGCAACGTCCTGCGCGTCGCGGAGATGCGGATCGACTGCGACCAGGACGCGGTGTGGCTGATCTGCGATCCCGCCGGCCCTGCCTGCCATACCGGCGCGCGAAGCTGCTTCTTCCGGCGGATCGAGGAGGGCGGGCTGGCGCCGGTCGCATGAAGCGCGCGTGGCCGGCGGCGCTGCTCCTGCTGCTGGCCGGCTGCGGCGGGCATCGCGCGGTTCCGCGCGGCGACACCGCC
>NZ_CAHJWX010000146.1 GCF_903643065.1 Sphingomonas bacterium
CACGCCGGCCTGGGTGCCCCCGCCGGAACCGCTGAGCGAGTTCGAGCACCCGGCCGCAGTTGTTCGAGCAGCCTCGGCTTTCAGAAGGAGGTCACACACCACGCTATGGATAGCGGTCGTGTGCAGGTCGGAAATGCATGTACAATTGGTGCTGTAGCAGCGTAGCGGCAGTGCTACGCCGGTGACCGAAGCTGCCCGGGGACGTGCTACGCGAACGCTACGCTGCTACGGAGACCATCATGCCCGCTCCTAACGCCCCTGATCATGACGATACTAGTTCCCCGGCAGAGAAACCGCCGCAGAGCTCGTGGCAGCTACTGACGGGGGCCAGCGGCCGGAGCAGTTGCCCATAAGCTTCCTGGACAGGATCGGCATGCCCGGCCTTGCCGACATCGAGTTCGACACTGCGCTACCGTCCAGTCCGCCCCGGGACGTCGATCTCGACTGACGGGTTCCGTCAGCCTGACCCGGCGTTGGTCAGCGGCGTGGGTGGCGCGTGACCCGCATGCCACCGCGCACGTCACCGAGAACCTGCGCTCGCGTTCCGACCCGATGAAGGCGGTCACCTCTGCGCTCGACCGGGGCGACACGGCCGGTGTGTTCACGCTGCTCAAGCCCGAGACGACCGAGGTGCCCGGCGGGCAGCTGGCGACCGCGGGGTCGTGACCGGCATCGAGGGCGAAAGGGTGCGGCTGAGCATGGCGTCGGGAGCCGGGAAGCTGTTCCGGCCCGACCGGCTGGTGAGGAACGTCAGCCGCGATGCCGTGTCGATTACGTGTACAAGCAGATCGAACTGCACGCTGGCGACCGCATCCGCTGGACCGACAACGACCGGACCCGTGCACTCGACAATGGCGGCATGGTGCGGGTCGAGGAAGTGGGGCGCGGCAGATTGCTCGTGTCGTCGCTCGATGACGGGACCGTGCACGAGGTCGGCTCAGGCGACCGCATGGCCGAGCGTCTCGACCTCGCCTATGCGGTCAACGTCCACGTCGCGCAGGGTGTCACCACCGAGCACGGGATCGTCGCGCTGCGGGCGACCGGAAGCTGCTGACCGAAAAGGCGTTTCTGGTGGGACTCACCCGCGTCGCGGATAAAGTGGCGCTGGTGCTCGATGACGGGTGGAAGGTGGAGCGCGGCGTCACCCGCAATGCTGGCGGCAAGACCTCGGCGCTGGACATTGCCGGGCGCGGACAGACGCCCGACCCGATCCGCTTGCCTGATGCGCGCTCACCGCTCGACCGGGCGCTGGAACGCTACGCGCATCTGTCCTGGCGGCCGAGCGGATGCGGGAGGAGGGGCGGGAGCTGTCGTCGTTCGAGATGCGTGAGCTGGACACGGCCTCGGCTGCGCTCGATCGGGTCCGGTCCCATGCGGCCGAGGACTTGCGGATCGTGCTGGACCGCAGCCCCGATCCGGTGCGGAGTCTGGAGCAGGCTGCTCCGGGCGAGCTGCGGCAGGTCTGAGAAACGGAGGGCCAGGCGCGTACCGACCCTTGCGCCTATGCCAATCGATTCGTGGCCGACTGGCAGTCGGCGTCCGGCGACCGGGGTGCGGCCGAGACGCTGCAGGCCGAAGACCGAACGGAGCGCCGCCTGGAGCGGCTGGAGGACCGTATGGCGCGCCAGCAGGCGCTCGAAAAGGCGCTCGATGCAAAAATGCCCGAGCGGCAGCTCAGTATCGATGGTCCTGACATGGGCGAGGGTGGCCGCGACCGGGGCCAGGGCATGGAACTGTGACGATCGGTGTGGAGGTTGGCCGCTAGCCGGTCATCAAACGGACATCCCGCCGGGCACCAATCGTGGTGGGGACATCACCGCCATGCAGCCCGATGAAGATCGTCGAAGGGGTATCGCGCTTCGGTGACACGGTCGACCTCGCGCTGGAACTGACCGTCACGTCGGCTGCGTTCCGCAGCAGTCTGCCACCTGCCATGCGGGCCGGGCTCGCAGACCTCGTCCGGGCCATGAACTGCTACTACAACAACCTGATCAAGGCGCACAACATTCACCCCGTCAACACCGAACGGGCGCTGAAGAACGATTTCAGCGACGACCCGGCCAAGCGCGACCTGCAGTTGGCTCGTGGGAAGAGGCGGAAGGATGCCGTGCAGGGCATCCCTCCAACCGCGCTTACCGGAAGCGGATGCCGATGCCGCCCATCACGCGCTGGCGCGAGGTGTGGTCTCGATACTGGTCGCGGATGTACTGCGCCGACAGGTAAAGCCCCGAGAGCGGGCCTTGGAAGCGGTTGGCGAGCGAGAACTCGGCGCCGCCGCCAAATTGATAGCCGTCCGTGCCGTAATGGTCGTAGAAGCTCGACTGGCCGAGGGGTGCCGTATAGCGCTTGCGCTGCTCGTTGTTGACGTAGCCGCCCTTGCCGAACACGAGGAGCTGCGGCGCGAGCAGGAAGCCGGCGCGCACGCCAACGCTGTATTCGTCGAACGACTTGTTGCACAGCGTGCCGCCACCGGTGCCGGGCGTGCAGATCTCGGAGTAGTTGTTGGCGCGCCAGTAGCTCGCCTCCGGCCCGACGACGAACCGGTCACCGATCTGGCCGTCGAAGCCAAGCGTCGCGCCGTAGCCGAACTTGTCGCGGTGCGTGCCCTGCGATTGGAACCGGTCACCGCCGAAATTACCTTCGATGCGGATGCCGCGCAGGCTGGCGGTCGCGGTGCCGTCGACTGGGTTGGCGGGGGTAGAGACGGGAGCGGTGCTCGCGTCCTGCATTGGCGGGGCGGCCATGTCCTGCGCCAGGGCGGGCACGGCGACGAGCGCGAGGGCGGCCGCCGAGAGCATAAGCGATTTGCACATGAGTTATGTTCTTCTTGGTCGTTGAGTACGGGATCAGCCAACCCGTCACCGCCAAACCCGTTCCGCTATAGAGCCAAGTCTCCCACGATATGTGCTATTTTGGCAACATAACCATGATGAAACTATTAATGCGTTATTCATCATGATGTGGATTTTTATTTCATTCTTCGCTTTACCAGCGCATCAATCGCTATCAATTCTTCCAGCAGCGTGGGCAGCTGCTCCAGCGGCCAAGCGTTCGGTCCGTCCGACCACGCCCGGTCGGGATCGGGATGCGTCTCCACGAACAGCCCCGACACCCCTGCGGCGACCGCCGCGCGGGCGAGCACGGGCACGAAGCGGCGCTCCCCGCCCGACCGGTCGCCCTTGCCGCCGGGGAGCTGCACCGAATGGGTCGCGTCGAACACCACCGGGCACCCCGTCTCGGCCATAATTGGCAGCGAGCGCATGTCGGAGACGAGGTTGTTGTAGCCGAACGAGGCACCGCGCTCGCACAGCAGGAAATTGTCGGCCTCGTGCCCGGCACCTACGGCCGCGGCGCGCGCCTTTGCGACGACGTGCGCCATGTCGGCGGGCGCCATGAACTGCGCCTTTTTGATGTTCACGGGCCGGCCCGATGCTGCCACCGCGGCGATGAAATCGGTCTGCCGGGCGAGGAACGCCGGCGTCTGGAGCACGTCCGCCACCTGCGCCACGGCCGCCACCTGCACCAGCTCGTGAACGTCCGTCAGCACCGGCAGCCCCGTCTCGGCGCGTACCTTCTCCAGAATACGCAGGCCCTCCTCCAGGCCCGGTCCGCGTTGCGAGGTGCCCGAGCTGCGGTTGGCCTTGTCGAACGAGCTCTTGTAGATCAGCAACAGCCCCAGCCGATCGGCCAGCGCGCGCAGTCGCTCCGCCACGCCCAGCGCGGCCGCCTCGCCCTCGATCACGCAGGGGCCGGCAATGACGAACATCGGCTCGTCCGGCCCGATCGGATGCTCGCATAGACGCATGGTGTTTCTCGTTTTCCGGTAACGTTTTAGAGCGATAAGGCCGGGTTCCTAGCGTTGCGCGGACGCCTGGAATAGAGGGGCACCGAAAGGCGACGTGGAGCACGGACACTCAATGACCAAACACTCGCAGACGCTCCAGCCGCACCTGCATGGCCACACCGTCGTCTCGGCGCTCGACACGGTGCGCACCGAGCGCGAGGCGGTGCAGGCGCTGGAGGACGCGCTGTCCGCGCCGCCGCTGCGCGACGCGTTCTGCCGGCTGGTGGCGAACGTGATGGAGGCGCGCGGCCGCATGGTCGTCACCGGCGTGGGCAAGAGCGGGCTCGTTGCGCGCAAGATCGCGTCCACGCTGCGCTCCACCGGCACGCCGGCGACGTTCCTCCATGCCGGCGAGGCGAGCCACGGCGACCTCGGCATGATCGAGGCGGGCGACGTGGTGCTGGCGCTGTCGCGGTCGGGCGAGACGGGCGAGCTGGCGGAGATCGTTGCCCGCTGCCGGTTCCTGGGCACCACGCTCGCGGTCGCGACCTGCGCGCCGGCCAGCACGGCCGGGCGCGCGGCCGACATCTGCCTCCCGTTACCCGCGGTGCGCGAGGCGTGCCCTAACCAGCTCGCGCCCACCGCGTCCACGATCGTCCAGGCGGTTCTGGGGGATGCGCTGGCGATCGCGCTGATGCGCGAGCGCGGGTTCGGAGATAGCGACTTCCACCGGCTGCACCCCGGCGGCCAGCTCGGCGCGCGGCTGGCCACCGTCGGCCAGCTTATGGGCAGCGGCGAGCAGGTGCCGGTGGTGCCCGGCCGGGCGACGCTGCTGGAAGCGACAGTGGAGATGAGCCGCAAGCGTTATGGCTGCACCGCGGTGGTAGACGAGGCGGGCTGGCTGATCGGCGTGTTCACCGACGGCGACCTGCGCCGCAGCTTCGCGAGCGGCCAGATGGACCGGCCGGTGATCGAGCACATGACGCCCAACCCGCTGTCGATCTCCGCCGACACCCGCGCGGCGGAGGCGCTGCGTACCATGAACGAGCACGCGGTTTCCGTGCTGTTCGTGTGCGATGCGGGTGCGCTGATCGGGGTGATACATTTCCACGACGTGGTGCGTGCCGGCATCGTCTGACGGGGGCGCCGACGCTCCGGTGCCGCCTCCCTCGGCGCTGATCGTCATCCCCGCCCGGTTCGGGTCGACGCGGCTGCCGGGCAAGCCGCTGATCCCGATCGCGGGGCGCACGCTGCTGGAGCGCGTGGTGGACGTCGGCCGCCGGGCCGCGGCGCTTGCGGGGAACACCACGCTGGTGGTGGCGACCGATGACGTGCGCGTCGCCGACCATGCGCGCGCGCTGGGGTGCGAGGTGGCGATGACGGCGAGAGACATCGCGTCGGGATCGGGCCGCGCCTATGCCGCGGCGATCGGCCGCACGGTGTTGCCCGATCTGATCGTCAACCTGCAGGGAGACGCGCCGTTCGTGGCCGCGTCGGTGCCGGCGCTGCTGATCGACGCGCTGCGCGGGCATTGGGGGCACGAATCGGCGTGCGAGGTAGCGACGCCGGTGGTGCGGCTGGACTGGAGAGCGCTGGACGCGTTGCGCGAGCACAAGCGGCTGACGCCGTTCAGCGGCACCACCTGCGTGTGCGCGGCCGACGGGCGCGCGCTGTGGTTCTCCAAGGCGATCATTCCTGCGATCCGCGACGAGGCGCGGCTGCGCGCGGCCGGGCCGCCGTCGCCGGTGTGGCGCCACCTAGGCGTCTATGCCTATCGCCGCGAAGCGCTCGCGCGGTTCGAGGCCGCGTCGCCCACCGCGTGCGAGCGGCTGGAGGGTCTGGAGCAGCTCCGCCTGCTCGAACTCGGCATCGGCGTGGCGGCGGTGGAGGTCGCGGCCCCGGTCCACGCCATGTCGGGGATCGACACCGCCGAGGACGTAGCGCTGGCCGAGCAGCTGATCGCGCGGTTCGGCGATTCGTTCGGCGGATGAGCCTGACCGTCACCATCGTTCGGCACGGCAATACGTTCGCGCCCGGCGAGCCGCCGCGCCGGATCGGCGCGCGCACCGACCTGCCGCTGGTCGCGAGCGGCGAGGCGCAG
>NZ_CAHJWX010000147.1 GCF_903643065.1 Sphingomonas bacterium
TAGCGGCTGCGCCCCGCCGCGCTCGCCGACGTCGTCGGCCAGGAACACCTCACCGGCCCGGACGGCGCGATCGGGCGCATGGTCGCCGCCGGCCGCCTGTCATCGCTGATCCTGTGGGGGCCGCCCGGCACCGGCAAGACCACGATCGCGCGCCTGCTCGCCGATGCGGTCGGCTTGCGCTTCGTCCCCATCTCCGCCGTCTTCTCGGGTGTCGCGGACCTCAAGCGCGTCTTCGCCGAGGCGAAGGACCACGCGCGGGCCGGCCAGCGCACGCTGCTGTTCGTGGACGAGATCCATCGCTTCAACCGCGCGCAGCAGGACGGCTTCCTGCCCTTCGTCGAGGACGGCACGGTGACGCTGGTCGGCGCCACCACCGAGAACCCGTCCTTCGAGCTCAACGCTGCGCTGCTCTCCCGCGCGCAGGTATTGGTGCTGCGCCGCCTCGACGTCGACTCGCTCGAACGCCTGCTGGCCCGCGCCGAGGCGATCACCGGTCCGCTCCCGCTCGAGCTCCAGGCGCGCGACGCGCTGCTCGCGGCGGCGGACGGCGATGGGCGCTTCCTGCTCAACCAGGCGGAAACGATCGCCGCCGCTGGCCTCGCCGAGCCGCTCGATCCCGCCGGGCTGGGCGGGTTCCTGCAACGCCGCGTGGCCGTCTACGACAAGGACCGGGAGGGCCATTACGGCGTCATCTCCGCGCTCCACAAGTCGATCCGCGGCTCCGACCCGCAGGCCGCGCTCTATTATCTCGCGCGCATGCTCACCGCCGGGGAGGAGCCGCTATACGTGCTGCGCCGCCTCACCCGCGCGGCGGTGGAGGACATCGGCCTCGCCGATCCTCAGGCGCTCCGGCAATGCCTCGCGGCCAAGGACGCCTACGACTTCCTGGGCTCGCCCGAAGGCGAACTGGCGATCGCGCAGGCCTGCCTGTACCTCGCCACCGCGCCCAAATCGAACCGGGTGTACCTGGCGCAGAAGGCGGCGTGGGCGAGCGCCAGGGAGCACGGCTCGCTCAGCCCGCCCGCTCACATCCTCGGCGCGCCCACCAAGCTGATGCGCGATCTCGGCTACGGCCAGGGCTACGCCTACGATCACGACACGCCCGACGCCTTTTCAGGCGCGGATTATTGGCCCGACGGCCTGGCCCCCCAGACCTATTACGAACCCACCGATCGCGGCTTCGAGCAACGGATCGCCGAGCGGATGGCATGGTGGGCGGAGCGGCGCTCGACACGGAATGACTAGCCGCGTCGCCCGCCTGCCCGGCGCACGCCGGCGCCCAGTCACGATGGACCGGGCCGGTGCTTCCCGGCAAGCAGGGGTCACAACATAGAACGGGCACAGATAGACGCTAAGCCGTCGCGCTGATCGCAGACGTGGTCATCTGGCCCGCAAGGACGAGAGGTTAGCTCAGGCGCTCCCGATAATGGCTGTCGCTGCGGATCGAGGTAGAGCCAACCTCAAGGCCAAAACGCTCGCAAACCGCTGCAATCCGTGCCGGCGTTTGCAGCCGCCGATCAGCATAAAGGACAAACCCACCCGGATCCTTCACGATCCGGCCGCGAGGGTGTTCGTCGTACTCGCTTGTGAGAATGGCGGCGGGAAGGCCATTCGCGTTAAGCCAGTGCCCGCCCGCCTGCTGCCATTGTTCCCAGTGTTCAGCATGCCCGCCATCATAGGTAAGGCAATCACCATATGGAG
Source organism: Sphingomonas bacterium (assembly GCF_903643065.1). Lineage (GTDB taxonomy): Bacteria > Pseudomonadota > Alphaproteobacteria > Sphingomonadales > Sphingomonadaceae > Sphingomonas. The sequence goes on from NZ_CAHJWX010000147.1 coordinate 1,702, forward strand.
CAGCATGCTCCAGCTCGCATCCGGCAGCGACGAGCACATCGTCCACCATCCAGAATATACCGACCGCTTCCGTCATCAGCGTCGCCTCATGGAAGGACCCAAGACTCGCCGTCGGCGAGCCGGCGAACTGGCGGCAGCGGGATGGTCGGCTCGTCCCACGCGATCCCGTACACAGGTATCAAGGCTTTCGGTTCGATTGCAGCCGCGAAACGGGAAAGGTCGGCAGGGCTGGCATGGCCCGATGTATGCAGCTTGACCGTTCTCGCCCCGGCCGCCTGCGCGTGCGCCTATCCCGAGTTCGCGTCGTCGGGATCGAGATAGCCGCTCCAGTTGGAGGAGGCGTATGCGTCTTTCGAGGTGAAGCCGAGACCGGCGCGGTCGAAATCCCGCACCATCGAGTCTCGGAGCATGATGATCGCCCGGTCCTTCACCAAGCGCGCTCGCGACGTGGCGAACGGACTGGTCGCCATCTCGGTGACGAACGCCTCTCGGCCCTGCCGAGCGTAGAGGCGCTTGCCCCCGGGCGTGATGACCACTTTCAGTTCCGGAAAGTCCGGGCCGGGCACGGGCAAGCGGGTCCCGTTCGCGATCCGGCGGAGCACATCGGCACCGTAGAGATCGACGACCAACTTGCGGCCGGTTCGTCGCGCGGCTCGAAACAGGGTCACGGTGCGATCAATGTTCTGGGCAGACCATTGCACGAAGACGTGCCGGGGAGTCCTATTCGCCAGCTCGACGAACGCATCCTCCAGCTCGGCTTCGCTGATGACGGGCTTGTCCGTGCCCAGATTCGTGCCTTCCATGATGAGCACGTCAATGTCCTTTGGCGGGGAGGCTATCATCGTCTCCACCAGCCGAGCCTTGCGGCCGTGCACGCGAAAGTCGCCACTGTAGAGGATGCGTCCGCCTGCTCCTCCGATCAGCAACATATAGGCGTCGGGTGCCGAATGATCGGTCAGGTACGGGGTAATGGTGAAGCCGCCGATGGCGAACGGTTTCGAGCGGCTATTCCAGCTGTGCATCGGCCGGGCGATGCTACCGCCGAACAGCTCGGCCGACAGGCGCATCAGCTCCGCCGCTTTCTCGCCTGTCCAGATCGGCCAATCGGCCGGCAACTCATTGATCAGACCCCAATGATCCATGTGAGAGTGGCTGAACAGCACGGTAGCCGGGCGGGCCAGATCCAAGGTCGACGGAAGCAACCCGGTCGCCTCACGTGGGGCGTCTAGCGGACGACCTGCGTCTAGGATCAGGCGTTCTCCGTCGTGGCTCCCGATCTCGATACACGACCCTCCAATCGACTGGGTGCCTCGATGAACGGTGAGCGTGACCGTCATCCGGACACCGGCGTCGTCGGAAGCAGGGGCAGAACGGGTCCATCATGGTCGGGACCGACCTCATGCACCTGGATATCGGCCCGATCGAGCTTGAGGCGATGATCCTTCCTGGCGAAGCTCGCTGCCGATTGCGCCATTCGGCTGCTGGCGATCCGTTCCGGAGAACCGTCCGGCCAGTAGTTTCCGATCACAATCCCCGGCTGCACGATCACGGTCGGAGCATCGAGTTCAGCCAGCGCCTTCCAGATCGCTACGCATTCCGGATCGCTTGCGCCGCTCTCTCGGAACACTCGATAAGCCACCAGCAGCCCAGTCGCGGTGTTCCGATATGCCTGCTGCACTTGAGCAATACGGCCGCTCTCCTCCATCCAGCGCACATATTTTCCGAGCTGCTTAACAACCCTCGGCGCGGTATCCCCGCTCGCGCGGAGTTCCGGGTTGTTGGCGCATTTGGCCTCCCAGAAGGCGATTGAAGGCGGTTCGCCGTTCACGCATTGCGCGACCACGAGGTCCATACGGGGTGCTACCCGCTCGCTGCCGGGAAGATCGCTCGCCGGCAGACCCATTTCGAGGTCGATCACTCCTGGATTGGCGGTAATCAGGTCATCGACGAAGCGCTTTTCTGCGGAGGCATAGCTTTCCGCCGTCTCGATCCAGCCCGCCACCAAGCTGCCAGTTGCCGGGTGGGCAAGAGCTTTGGCGTCATAGTCTTCGTAGCCCTGCACGGGAGGAGCGCCGTTGCCCTCTCGCTCCTTCCGCCGACCAGAGGTGTAAGCCTTGTGGACCGAGAGTTTCGGACCGTTTCGGCCGATGGACAATTTGGCAACTGATTGCCCCTTGATGTAGAAGTTGAGATAGCTGTCACGCAGCCCGAGCCTCAGCACTGCCTCTCCGACCGACATCTCTCCCGGCAAGCTCCAGCGATTGAAAAGCGTGCGGACTGCATTGTTGGGGCTGCTGTTCGCATCCCACTCGGCAAGGGCGTTTACCGCGAACGAGCGGGCAAATGTCGGCATCGTTTCCTCCAAAGAGCGATATTCATTTCAGCAGGCGAGATATTTACACCAGCGGACAATAAAGCCGGGATGTTGCTGCCCGGCAACACTCGATAGCGGCAACCGCCTGAGCCTCTCCTCGAAGAGTAGTGGTTGCCGTTCTGCCGGAAAACACCTGTTTTCCGACACCCTCGGCCGAACCGCTGACCCGATCCCGTCATACCATGACATCATTGCACCCTCGACCCCGCCGCCCCACCAGTCTGGCGTTGTCAGGAAGCCGGAGACTCTCATGGTTGCGCGTGAACATCGTCACCTTCGGGCACGCGTCGCGGCCCAGATCGGACTGCTCGCCATGGCGTTCGCGCCGGCGCGGGCGCAGCATGTCCCGCCCGCCGACAACGCCCGCTACGCCCGCGCGATCGCGGCGGGGTACAAGGCGCTGACCTACTGCAACGGCATCTTCGCCGCCGGGCGGATACCGGCGCAGATCGACACGGATGAGCTGGCGGGCATCTATCCCGAATATGACGCGCTCGTGCCGACGCTGAAGGCAACAGTCAATCCATACGGCGCGACAGTGTACGTCGACTTCGACGACCTCCTGTCACCGCGCAGCGCCTCGTGGTGGCCGCAGACTGGGTGTACGTTGGGACCCATCGGCGGGCAGCCGCAACCAAGTCACGAATACCTCCTCCCTGGCGTGAAACCGCCGGCTGCTCCCACCGAACCGCGATGGGGCGGGAAGAGTGGCCGCGACATGCCGCCGTTGCTGCTCGACTACGATCCGCCATGGGCGGCTCCCGCACCGGGCGGTCCCGATTCGCGGCCTTGGCCGATGGGCGATGCGAGGATCAGGCCAGCTCCGAAGTCGCGGCTAGGTGCTGCCGTCGGCCACGCGTTCGAAGGCGGCTACGGAATCGGCGTCAAGACGATCGGGGTGGTCGTCGTGCTTGACGGCAAGCTCGTTGCCGAGCGGTACGGTTCCGGCTGGGGACCCTTCACCAGCAATCGCACCTGGTCCGCCGCGAAGAGCCTGGCGGGGACGCTGGTAGGATTGGCGAGCGCGGAAACACCTGGGAAACTGGACGTCAAGGCACCTGCTTCGATCTCGCAATGGCAGGGCCGTGATCCGATGGACGAGCGCCGCAGGATCAAGCTTGATCATCTCCTGCGTATGACATCCGGCCTGCACACCGACTCCGCGGGCAATCGTACGGACGCGATCTACTTCGGTGGCACCGCAGTGGACGAGCAGGCCGTGGGATCGCCTCTGGAAGCGGAGCCGGGCAGGCGCTTCCGCTACGCCAACGATGACATCCTCCTGGCGATGATGGCGGTGCGACAGGCGATCGACGATCCCGCCTATACCATGCTCCCCACCAAGCTCTTCGCCGCGCTCGGGATGACGCACACTCAGGCAGGGGTGGACCCGCACGGCAATTACATCCTCTCCTCGCAGGTCTGGTCCACCGCGCGCGACCTCGCCCGGCTTGGCCAGTTCTGGCTTCAGGACGGCGTCTGGCAGGGCCAGCGCCTCCTGCCCGAAGGCTGGGTCAAATACATGACGACCCCTTCCGGCCCACAGCCCGCCGACGGCCCCGGCTATGGCGCGACGATGTGGCTGTTCGGGCCCAAACAGGGCCTCCCCGCCGGCAGCTTCGCCGCGATTGGCAATCGCGGGCAATACGTCATGGTCGTGCCGTCCGAGCATCTCGTCGTCGTCCGGCGCGGCGAGGACCCGGGCGCCGCCCGCTTCGACATCGCCCGCTTCACCGCCGACGTGATCGCGGCCGCGCGCTGAGACGGTTCGCGCGGTTCGCCGCGATCGACTGGTCGGGCGCGGCGGT
>NZ_CAHJWX010000148.1 GCF_903643065.1 Sphingomonas bacterium
CGCGCGCCCTCGCCGCGATCGGCGCCGCCGCGGCCAGCGCCCATGCGAGTGATTGGCCGGCCTTCTACTCGGCCGGATAAGGGTTCGCCGCGTCAGCCCGCGGGGTCGTGGAACCGCTCTTCGGTGATCGAGTCTATGCGGGCGGCCATCGCCGCGTGGCCGCCGAACTGGAAGCCGAGCTGGGTCGGGTAGGCGCCGCACATCGCGATCCGCCGCGCGCGCAGCTCGTCGTCCAGCGCGACGCGGCAGCGGGGCTCGCCCGCCACGACACCGGGCCGGTCGAGATACGGCCAGTCCTCCCACAGCAGCACCGCCCGTCCCCCGCGCGCGAGCGCGTCGCGCACGACCCAGTGATCGACATGGTCGCCCAGCGCCAGCGGCCCCAGCAGCAGGTCCGGCGCGAGCCGATCGAGCAGCGTCGCGAGCGCCGGCGCGAGCTGGTCGACCATCGTGTCGTCGGCGCGGCGCGGGCCGAACAGGTCGCGCGCGCTCGCATAGCCACGATGCGGCGCCTCCAGGAACGGCAGGTGGACGGGCTCGGCGCCGATGACCGCGCAGGCCGCGCTGTCCTCCGCGCGGCGCAGCGCCATGTAATCGACGTCCGGGGCCAGCCCCTTGTCGAGCTGGCAGGCGAGCGCGAAGCCGCTGGGGCGGGCGACGTTGCCCGTGAAGCAGGTCACTATCGTCACCCGCCCGCCGGCCCGCGCGTGCGCCGCGAGCAGCCCGCCGGCGGAAAAGGCGGCGTCGTCCAGGTGCGGCGAGACGGCGACGAGGTGGCTCACAGCAGCTGCGGCTCCGCGCGGAAGCGGCACGGCGTCAGCGGCAGCGCCTCGTCGAACGCGGTCTGCGGATGGTCACGCAGCCGCTCGTACACCGCGACGATCCGGGCGCCGACCGCCGTCCAGCTATACGTTTGCCGGCATTCGGTGAGCCCGGCGGCGGCGAGCCGCGCGCGCAGGCCCCCATCGGCGACGATGCGGGTCAGCGCCGCCGCCAGCGCGGGGACGTCGCCCGGCTCGGTCAGCAGCCCGTCGACGCCATCGGTCAGGCAGTCGACGACGCCGACCGATCGGCACGACACCACCGCCAAGCCGCTCGCCATCGCCTCCAGGATCGTGTTGCTGAACCCTTCGGCATAGGTCGGTGAGACGAAGGCGTCGTGCGCGCGGTACAGTGCCGGCACCGCGTCGTAATCGGCATAGCCGGTGAACGCGACCGCGACGCCCAGTTCCGCCGCCAGCGCCTGCGCGGCGTCGAGGTCGGGGCCGATGCCGGAGATCGTCGCTTCCCACGCGCCCGGCACGGACGGCAGCGCCCGGAGGAAGTCGAGCACGCCTTTGCGGCGATCGACGCGGCCATGGTACAACAGCCGGACCGGCCCGGTGGCGCCGGCGCCGGGCGTGAAATGGGCGGTGTCGACCGCGCCGGGGACGATCGTGAACCGATCGAGCGGCGTGCCCAGCCGCTCGTGCACCTCGCCCGCGAAGCTGGCGCCGCCGATCAGCACCGCGCCGGCACCGTCGAGCACGCGGACCATCGCGAGCCGATGCGTCTCGCAGCACGAGCCGACCCAATGGCCGTCGCCGCCCTGGATCGACACGACGCAGGGCAGGCCGAGCCGCCGCGCCGCGATCATCGCCGCCCAGCCGGTCGGATAGCCATATTGCGCGTGGATCATGTCGAACGGGCCGGCGGCGGCGATCGCGTCCGCCATCGCGGTGATGTCGCGCTCGAAATCGCCCCCGTCCTGTTCGCCCAGCGCCTCCAGCCCGATCACCCGCACGCCGGGGACGGGGGGCGGGGGGCCGCCGCCATAGACGCGTCGCTTGGCCGGAGCGCCATAATATTGGCTGACCATCGTCACCTCATGCCCGCCCGCGACAAGCTGGCGCAGCAGGTTGAGCGCGTAGATCGACATGCCGGAGATGGCGGGGAAGAACCGGCGCGAGACAAAGCAGACCCTCATCCGCGTCGCTCGCGCGACGGTGTCTCGACTTCGCTCGACACGAACGGAGGCCGTTTGATCGTTCCCGTTCGAGTCGAGCGTCGTCGAGGCGTCCTTGGCCTCACGCCGTCCGCGCCCGCAGATACGCGATCGCCTCCGGGATCGCCTGATGCGCGCGCGGGCTCTCGCGGCTCAGCTCGACGCAGACCAGCCCGCCAAAGCCGATCGCCGCCAGCGCGCCCAGCACCGCGGGCACGTCCATGTCGCCCTGCCCGAACGGCAGGTGGGTGTGATCGCCCCGGCGCATGTCCTCGATCGCGACGGTGCCGAGCCGGTCGGCGAAGCGGCGCACCGCGTCGGCGGGGTCGATGTCCTGCGTGACGAGGCAATGGCCGGTGTCGAGCGCGAGCCGGAGGGAAGGGTGACGCCGCGACAATCGCTCGTAGTCGGCGACCGTCTCGATCAGCATGCCGGGCTCCGGCTCGAAGCTCATCGCGACGCGCTGGGTGGCGGCATGATCGAGGACACGCCCGAGCCCGTTGTCCAGCCAGGCATGGGCCTGGGCGGGATCGATCCCCGGCCCGGGCACGCCGGCCCAGAAGCTGACCGTCTCGCTGCCCAGGATCGCGGCGATGTCGGTCGCGCGGTTCAGGAAGGCGACGCGCCGCTCGCGGCCGGTGGCGCTGACCAGCGTCGGCTCGTGCTTGTCGCGCGGGTCCAGCAGGTAGCGCGCGCCCGTCTCGATCACGCTGCCCAGCCCCAGCTCGTCGAGCAGCCCGCCGACGCGGTCCGCCTCGCGCCACCAGCCGTCGGCGAACGGATCGAGATGGTGGTGGTCCAGCGTCAGCGCGACGCCCGCATAGCCGCTGTCCGCGATCAGCCGGATCGCGTCGTCGAGCCGGTGGTTGGCGGCGCCGTTGGTGTTGTAGGCGAAGCGCAGGCTCATGCGCGGCGCTCGGCCCAGGCGACGTGATGCGCTTCCGGCTCGCGATACAGCGGGTAGAGCGGCCCGACGATCGCATCGGCGACGGCGGTGTCGAACAGCGGCTGGCGACCGAACCCGTCCAGCGCCTCCGGCGTCAGGCGGACGGGGCGCACCGTCTCGCTCTCGCCGGTGAAGCGGATCAGCGGCGAGCCCATGTCGATCAGCTTGCGCGTGTTGCGCTCGCCGATCCGGTAATAGCTCATCGTCTCCACCTCCATCCCCGGCACGATCACCTTGACCGTGGTGACCGGGCAGCCGGGCGGCGTCATGTCGACATACAGGATGTCGAAGCCGGCCGCCGCCACCGCCGCGCGGGTGACGCGGCTGCGGTCATGGCCGCTCGGCGCGGGCGTGGACGGCAGCGTCGAGAAGTCGCGGGTCGTGTGGCGCGACAGCATCGTCTCCGCCAGCCAGCCGCGCAGCGTCGCGGCGTCGCGGCGCGTCCAGTCCCCCATCGCCCGGAACGCGCGATCGTCGGACGATTTCGCCGCGCGGCCGGCCTGCGCCATGAACCGCTCGACATAGCCCTCCGGCGCGACCTGGCGGACCAGCGCGGCGGGGCCGTGCGCGAACGCCTTGCGCGCGCGGCTGGCGGCGAACTCGGTGACGCACTTCTCCAGCGCGGCGGTCACGTCGGGGTGGCAGGCCTCGCCGCACGCGGTGGCCATGATCGGCGCGGCGGGCTCGATCCGGTCGGTGCCGACGCAATACAGATTGGGCAGGCCGAACTGGTCGGTGGCGAATTTCGGCAGCAGATCGACGCCGGCGGCGGCGAACCGGTCGAGGATCGCGTGCGTGCCGGCGGGCAGATCGCCCGGCAGCGCCAGCGTGACGCCGCGATCCAGCGCGCGGAACAGGAGGCCGTTGCCGTCGCGCTGCAGGATCTCGCACAGGCCATGGCCGACCGCCCAATCGAGATCGGGGCCGGCGCCCATGCCGTTGGAGATGATGGTGGTGAACGGCCGATAGCCGGGTGCCAGCTCCTTGGCCGAATAGGCGGCGAGGTCGATCGGCACGAGCACGCTCGACCCGTCCGCCCAGCGCCTCGCCTCCACCCAGTCGAGCACCGTGTCGCGCCCGACCGGCGAGCCGGCGGGGAGGCACAGGGTGAGCGGGTCGGCGACGGCGCGCTCGCCGAGCGCCGCAACCAGCCCGGCATGGCTGCCGCTGGTCCGGGGCCGCGCGGACAGGGTGAGGGTGGGGAACACCATCTCCGCGATCTCGCCCAGCCCGCCCAGCACGGCCGCCTCATCCGTCGCGCCATAGCCGACGCCATAGGGCATGATCCCGGCCAGATCGGGCGTGTCGGGAAACAGCGCCACCACCCAGACGGGCAGCCCGACGCGGTCGAGCCCGCCGATCGGGAACGCGACGACATCGCCGGCGGGGAAGGCGTCCAGATAGGCGCGGGCGGCGGGCGAGAGGTCGGTGGGAAGGCCGGTATTCAAAGGGGTCTCCTGACCACGCCGGGCGGCCGGGCCAATGCCTCGTCCAGCACCCGCAAGGCAATCTCACGGCCCACTTCCGGCGCATATTCGAACGGCGTCAGCACCGCGTCGAACGCGAGCGGGGCGATCACGTCGCGATACCGCCGCAGCTCGCCATGGGTGAGCGGGATATCCTTGTGAAACGCCTTGTGACTGCTGATCGCGGTGGAGCGGCCATCGGCGTCCTGATCGATCTTGAACATGTCACCGCAGAACAGGCGCGCGCCCGACGCGTCGTGGAGCGCCGCCTGGCCTTCGTAATGGCCGCCGACATGGTGGAGCGTGTAGCCGGGCGCCAGCGTCAATGTATCGTCATAGGGCCAGGTGACGCGGAATGCCTTGGTCATGCGCAGATCGTCCTTGTGGATCGCGACGACGGGCGGTTCGAACACGCGCTGGAGCTGAAACAACGCGCCATAGCCGTGCGCGTGGCTGGCGGCGAGAAAGGCGATGCCGCCCAGCGCCTCGATCCGCGCCAGCATCGCGTCGGAATAATAGGGCGCGGCCTCGAACGCGATGTTGCCCTCCGGCCGGACGAGGAGCCAGCCGGTGCCGGCCAGGCCCAGCGCCGGCGTGGTGGTGAATGCCCAGAGGTTGTCGGCGATCTGCCGCGCCGCGCCGCTGTGGGTTGCCGCGACCTCCGCCTCGGGCAGGAACCGCCAGCCGTCCTCGGGCAGGTCGTTGCGCGTGTCGTTGCACACGGGGCAGTCGGCGGGCGCGAAATGGCGCTGCCAGAAGCCGCAATGCGCGCATGCCCACCAGCTCAGAGGCAAGTGAGCGCCTCGCCATACGCCCGGTCGAACAGCCGCTGGAGCGCTAGGTCGCGCGTCAGGTCGAAATCATGCGCCTCGCCCCGCACCGCGCGCGCGAAGGCGGCGGCCTGCGCGGCGAAGGGGGAGAGCGTCGCGTCGAACGGCACCGGCGTCTCCTCGCCCGAGCGGCCACAGCGCCGGGTCAGCGTGCCGCCGGGCGTCTGCCCCATGGTGTCGGTGCCGACGAGCAGCCCCGTCTCGCCCAGTACCTCCAGCCGTCGGCGCGGCAGCACCTCCGCGCAATTATACGCGACATGGCTCTGGACCAGCACGCCCGAAGCGGTGCGACCGGTCAGCATGCCGCCATCGTCGACGGCGTAGTCGTGGACGCGGCGTTGCAGATCGATGTGGAGGCGCTCCAGCGGCTCCGCCACGAGCATCTGCGCGAGATCGAGCCCGTGCAGCGCGAGGTCGATCACGGCGCCGCCACCCGCGCGGGCGGGGTCGGCCCGCCAATTGTCCCCGTCCGACCCTGCTGGCGCCCAGTCCGGCCCGACCCAGCAGGCATAGACGATGCGGACCGCGATCGGCCGGCCGATCTCGCCGGCGGCGATGGCGTCGGCCATCGCGCGGTGGGCCGGGTGATGGCGCTGGTCAAAGGCGGTGCCGGCGATCAGGCCGGAGGCGGCGTCGGC
>NZ_CAHJWX010000149.1 GCF_903643065.1 Sphingomonas bacterium
GCTCGATGCCTTCCCACCACACGAATGCGCCAACTACCTCCGCAACAGCGGCTACGCTTCAGCTTAGATGGATCAGAGTCTAGTCGTAACCTCACCTCGCGTGAAGCGGCTCGCCTTCCCGGCGAAGGCCGGGGCCCAGTCGAGACGGATCCCGGGCGGAGTACTACCCTCTTTGGCGGTCGATCCTGGGCCCCGGCCTTCGCCGGGAAGGCGTGTCGGCTGGACTGGATCACGCTCTGGGCAGGAAACCATCGGTATGTCCGGGGTGACTAAGGCTGGAGAGGCCCGGATGCGGAGGCCTCAACCTGCAAGCCCAACCGCGCCAACCGCAGCAACTCCGACAGATGATTGCGCATCGTGGCGATCAGGGTCGCGTTTCATTCGACGCCTCTAACGACGTAAACGGCAGACGACTGGCGAGTGTCTCCGAGGCGGAGCTATCCCGCATAACCCTTCAGCTCGTCGCCCACCACGCGCACGACGTGGAGGACGTTGGTGGAGCCCGGCGTGCGGAAGGGGACGCCGGCGAGCACGATGATGCGGTCGCCCGCCTTGGCCATGCCGTGGCGCAGCGCCATGCGCCGTGCCTTGGCGACCATCTCCTCGAAACTCTCCACGTCGCGCGTGTGCACCGCATAGGTGCCCCAGAGCAGGCCCAGCCGCCGCGCCGTCGCCATATTCGGCGTCAGCACCATCAGCGGCACCGATGGCCGCTCGCGCGCGATGCGCCGCGCGGTGGAGCCCGACGTCGTGTAGCAGATGATCGCCGCAACCCCGACCGTCGTGGCGATGTTCTTGGCCGCCTCGGCCAGCGCGTCGGCGGTGGTGGGATCGGGACGGGTGACGGTGAAGTGGATGCGGTCGCCGTGCATGGGATCGCGCTCCACCGCCTCGCCGATCGCGTTCATCATCGCGACCGACTCGACCGGCCACGCGCCCGCCGCCGATTCGGCCGACAGCATGATCGCGTCCGCGCCGTCATAGATCGCGGTCGCCACGTCCGAGACCTCCGCGCGCGTCGGCGAGGGCGAGGTGATCATGCTTTCCAGCATCTGCGTCGCCACCACCACCGGCCGGCCCAGCCGCCGCGACACCTCGACGATGCGCTTCTGGAGCGGCGGCACGCGCTGCGGCGGTAGCTCGACGCCCAGGTCGCCGCGCGCGACCATGACGCCGTCGCATTGCTCGACGATCTCCTCCAGCCGGTCGATCGCGGCGGGCTTCTCGATCTTGGCAAGCAGCGCCGCCTTCCCGCCGATCAGCCGGCGCGCCTCCATCAAATCCTCTGGCCGCTGCACGAAGGACAGCGCGATCCAGTCGACGCCCTCGTGGATGGCAAAGGCGAGGTCGCTGCGGTCCTTCTCGGTCAGCGCCGCCAACGGCAGCACCACGTCGGGCACGTTGAGCCCCTTGCGGTCGGACAGCGGCCCGCCGACCTCCACCGTCGCGACGATCCGGTCGGCGTCGTGCTCGCCGACGCGCAGCACCAGCTTGCCGTCGTCGAGCAACAGCCGCGCGCCCGGCTCGATCGCGTCGAAGATCTCGCGATGCGGCAGCTCGACGCGCGCGGCGTCGCCGGGCTCGGGCGAGCGATCGAGCACGAAACGCTGACCGGTCGCCAGGATCACCCGACCGTCCGTGAACCGGCCGACGCGCAGCTTGGGGCCCTGCAGATCGGCGAGGATGGTGGTCGGCCGCCCCCAATGCTTCTCCAGCGCGCGGATCGCCTGGATGACGGCGACCTTCCCGGCCTGGTCGCCATGGCTCATGTTGACGCGGAACGCGTCGGCGCCGGCGCGGCCCAGCGCCTCGATCCGCTCGGGCGTGCTGGACGCGGGCCCCAGCGTGGCGAGCACGCGCACCTTGCGCAGCCGGGGTGGGACGGGGTGAGTCATGATGGGGCGTTCCTCCCGTCGGGGTTGGCCGGGCGCCGCTGTAGCGGCTACGGGCGGTGGCGCAACCGAAGGATCGTCACGCATGGACCCGCTCGACCAGATCGATGACGCGCACGCGGCGGCGGCGTTCCGCCGGCTAGTGCGTCACCTGCGCCATCGCGACGACGCGGCCAACGTCGATCTGATGGGGCTCGCCGGCTTCTGCCGCAACTGCTTGGCCGAATGGGTGGAGGACGCGGGCGGCCAGCCGCGCGGCGCCGCGCGCGACCTGATCCACGGCATGCCCTATGGCGAATGGAAGGCGCGCCAGCCGGCGGCGACGCCCGAACAGCTCGCCCGGATGGCGCAAAGCCAGCGCCGCAATCCTTGATGAACGGCGTCGGCCTCGCCTACACGCGCCGCCACCGATCCAATCCGAGAGTGCCATGACCGACAATGTGTCCGCCGAGCAGCTGCGCCAGTTCATCGAACGTATCGAGACGCTGGAGGAAGAGAAGCGTGGGTTGCAGGACAACGTGAAGGACGTCTATGCGGAAGCCAAGGGCACCGGTTTCGACGTCAAGACGATGCGCGGCATCGTGCGTTTGCGTCGGATGGAAAAGCACCATCGCGACGAGGCCGACGCGCTGATGGAGACCTATCGTCAGGCGCTGGGATTGCATTGACCGTCAGCCCGCATAGGCGAAATACACCTTTCCCCGGCCGGGATCGACGATCGTGATCGAGCCGCCACGACCGTAAGTGTAGAAGCTCCCCGGCGAGCGGATGGCCGCGTTCGCTTCGGCGTCATACCCGTGCGGATCGATGCCGAAGCCGTAGCGGTTCAAATAGGTCGCCATCGTGGGTGGCGACCGGCTCGTCCCGCGGGCCGCTCGCCAGCCGTGATCCGCCTCGCCATCGACGGGCGTGGCCCGCAAATCGGCGTTGGCGGGCAAGAGCTTGCCGGGTAATCGCAGCCCCTGCGCGCGAGCCCATCGGGCACTGTCGGCGGTCAATCGGTACACGACGAACCCGGTCTCGTTGTCGCCGGGCAGCCCCACCCCGCCCCCGTCCTCCTCGCTTCGATATTCGATCATCGAGACGCGCAGCGGGTCGGGCACGCGCGCCAGGACGATGCGGTGTTCCACCATCTTGATCGCCGCGACCGGCCCTCCCACCAGCACGCCGGTCGCCAGCAAGACACAACCGTGATGACACTGTGACGATGGCGAGTCGGATCGGCGCCAAAGGCCGATCACGGCCCACAGCGCCACGCCGCCTCCGACGAGCGCGAGAGGCTTGCCGAACAGCGTCAGTGACAGGACGAGCAAGAACATCGGCACGCGACGACCCTCCCGGTCGCGAGGCTCGATACCGTCTCATCATCAACGGTTGATGGTCATCTGATCAACGATGTGCGCTGATCTGGCGCGGCGCGGCGCGCCTCGCTAAGGCGACGTCCCTCCCGATCGAGGCGAATGATGGCCGGCCATTCCAAGTTCAAGAACATCATGCATCGCAAGGGCGCGCAGGACAAGAAGCGCTCCGGCATGTTCTCCAAGCTCAGCCGCGAGATCACCGTCGCGGCGAAGATGGGGCTGGCCGATCCGGACATGAACCCGCGCCTGCGCGCCGCGATCAACGCCGCCAAGGCGCAGTCGATGCCCAAGGACAATATCCAGCGCTCGATCGACAAGGCGGCGCGCGGCGACGCGGAGACCTATGAGGAGGTGCGCTACGAGGGATTCGGGCCGGGCGGCGTGTCGCTCATCATCGAGGCGCTGACCGACAACCGCAACCGCACCGCCACCAACGTGCGCACCGCCGTGTCGAAGAACGGCGGCAATCTGGGCGCGTCGGGCTCGGTCTCCCACGGGTTCGAGCGGATGGGGCTGATCACCTATCCCCCGGCGGCGGGCGACGCGGACCAGGTGTTCGAGGCGGCGCTGGAGGCGGGCGCCGCCGACGTCACCTCGGGCGAGGACGGGCACGAGGTCTGGACCGCGCAGGGCGACCTGCACGAGGTCGCCAAGGCGCTCACCCCCGTGCTGGGCGAGCCCGACGGCGCCAAGCTCGCCTGGAAGCCGGGCACCACCGTCGAGGTCGGCGAGGGCGACGCGGCGACGCTGTTCAAGCTGATCGATACGCTGGACGATGACGACGACGTGCAAGCCGTGTGGGGCAATTACGAGGTGAGCGACGAAGTGATAAATAGAATTGGCTGATTACTACCAGCTTGACCTGCCGCAAGATGAAGAAATGTTAGCCGGTACAAGGTCCACCCGCCGATCAATAAACATGACATCCGTATTGTGGTGCATGTTATGTGCTCTACACATAGGCACTATATACCAATGTCTATAGTGTCTTGCGTCATCAATTTGCACATGCGCACCGACCTCAGCAGGGCGATTGCATGGCACGACCGAGCACATCAATCGTTGGCTTCCTGTTGCATATCTCCAATGCGTCATCCAACTGCCGCACCAGCATCTGTTAGCTGCGGTGCTCTTAATGTTTACGACGGCGTAGTGACTGTTCCGGTGTGGCATTGCGAAAGCCTCAACGATGAATTATCTTAACACATGATGATCCTGTCAACCAACGGTGGCAAGGACCTACTTCGGCCGGTCCTATCGATGCGATGATCGTGCTCGGCCTCGATCCCGGGCTTGGTACGACCGGCTGGGGCGTGATCCGCGCCGAGGGCAACCGGTTGTCGCATCTCGCCAACGGCCAGCTCAGGACCGACACGGCCGCCAGCCTCGCGCGGCGGCTCGCGCATCTGGACACGATGCTAGCCGCCGTGCTCGTCGATCACGCGCCGGACGCGGCGGCGGTGGAGGAGGTGTTCGCCAACGCCAACGGCCAGTCGACGCTGAAGCTGGGCCAGGCGCGCGGCGTGGCGTTGCTGGCGGTCGCGCGCGCCGGGCTCGAGCCGGGGGAATATGCGGCGCGGCTGGTCAAGAAGGCGGTGGTCGGCACGGGCGCGGCCGAGAAGGTCCAGGTCCACGCCATGGTCGCGCGTCTGCTGCCCGGCGCCGCGATCGCGGGCGCGGACGCCGCCGACGCGCTGGCGGTCGCGATCTGCCACGCGCATCATCTGGCGAGCGCGCGGGGCCGGTCGTCGGCTTAGCGGAAGGGCTCCGCGAGCTGGTCGGGGTCGGCGATGCCCCGCCTGAGCGCGAGCGCGCCGCGTACGCCGTTGATCATGCCGACCAGCAGGATGCCGTCGATCACCAGGCTGAACACGCCGTTGAACGTGACGAGCTTGCCGATCATCTCCACCAGCATCAGCAGGGCCGCGACGGTTCCCCAGATCGCGCCCTTGCCGGCGCGCAGCCGTATTCCCGCGACCGCAAAGATCGCCGCCTCGATCGTCGCCGACACGAGCGCGCTGGCCGCGCTGATGCCGGGGGCGAGATGCAGCAGGCCGAACACGACGATGCCCAGCACCGACAGCCCCGCCGCGATGAAGTTGGCGAAGCCGCCCATCTCGGCGGCGCCGGTCGCGCCGTCGTGCGTCGTCAGGTCCACCGTCCAGAAGGGCCATGCCCGCTCTCCCCGAAGTGGAGTCTAGCAGGCGGCGACGCGGGGACAAGCGCGTGCTTGCGTTGGGGTCCCGCGTTGGGCACGTCGGCGTGATGATCGCGCATCTGAAGGGCCGGCTGGAGTCGACGGGGGTCGATCACGCGGTGATCGATGTCGGCGGCGTGGGTTATCTGGTCGGCTGCTCGTCGCGCACCCTGTCGGCCTTGGGCCCGACCGGCGAGGCGGCGACGCTGTTCACCGAGCTGCTGGTGGGCGAGGACTTCCTGCGGCTGGTCGGCTTCGCGCGCGCGGACGAGCGCGACTGGTTCCGCCTGCTGACCGGCGTGCAGGGCGTCGGCGCGCGCGTCGCGCTCGCGATCCTGTCGGCGCTGGAGCCCGCCGACCTGTCTCGCGCGATCGCCGCGCAGGACAAGGCGACGGTGGCGCGC
>NZ_CAHJWX010000150.1 GCF_903643065.1 Sphingomonas bacterium
AGCGCACCTCCTGTGCTGATCTTCTAACGGGTCCGAAGGATCCAAGATCAACCTCGCTGACGATTGAGGAGAAGGCAGTCGTGGTCGCGTTCCGGGGCACACGCTACTGCCGCTTATGACTGTCTCTACGCGCTCTAAGCGACAATCTCGCACCTGACGCGCTCGTCGTTGCACCGCTGCTTTCAGCGCCACGGCATCAGCCGGCTATCCGAGGTCGATGGCGACAAGCCTGCCAAGGGCAAGTTCAAGCCGTACCCGATCGGCTACTTCCACGTCGACATCGCCGAGGTCAGGACCGCTGAAGGCAAGCTCCACTTCTACTTGGCGATCGACCGCACCAGCAAGTTCGCGTTCGTCCAACTCGTGAAGAGCGCCAACCGGGTGACGGCATCGACCTTCCTGTAAGCGCTGATCGCCGCCGTGCCTTACAAGATCCACACCGTCCTGACCGACAACGGTATCCAGTTCACGTTGGGCTACGCCCGCCTTCGGCCCCCGCCGCGTTACGCCGACGGGCCCACGGCCCAGTACATCACGCACATGTTTGATATGCGCTGCGAAGAGAACGATATCGAGCATCGCCTCACCAAGGTAAAACATCCCTGGACCAACGGGCAGAGCCTGCCCCGGCGAAGGCCGGGGTCGAGCGGATGAACCGCACCATCAAGGAAGCCACCGTCAAACGCTACCACTACGACACGCACCGGCAGCTCGAGACACACCTCACCGACTTCATCGCCGCATACAACTGTGCCCGCCGGCTCAAGACATTGTGGCCCGGCGCTCTTGAGACCACTTGGTCCGTCCGATGGACAAGGTGGCAAATGCGGACATGAGCAGACGTCAGGGAAGTGTCGCATTGCCGACGCCCGAACTCGGCCGTTTCGAGCAGGATATACCGCCTGGGCCGGTACGTCGCTTGGCTGATGTTTGGCGAATCACACGCCGGGAGCCCGCCACCGCTCGCGCCTCGCCCCGGCGGCGCGAGCGGCATCAAGGCATGGGCGCGTCGGCGCTCGTAGTTTCCGGCGCCGCCGCGCCGACGTCGGTCCGCAGTATCGAATCTTGCATCGCCGGGGTGGTCGCGTCCTGCTCGGGGGTCGCCACCGTCGAGGTGGCAATCCGCCCCGGCTCGCCATCGTCGCCATAGTCGCTCAGGCGATGACGCACTCGATTGTAATTGACGGTCGGATCGTAGAGCGGACCGGCGTCCAGCCCGAGGTCCCTCGCCTCCGCGCGGCCCATCGCGGCGAGCAGCGCGAAGCCAGCGATGTACGCGTCGTGCCCCGCAGTCGCCAGCGTCACCTGACTGTTGAGCAGTTCCTGCTCGGCGTTGAGAATGTCGAGGATCGTCCGGTTGCCGACGCTGTTCTCGGCGCGCACGCCTTTCAGGCTCATCGTGTTAGCGTCCACCGCTTTCTCAGCCGAGGCGATCACCCGCTGCGACGATCGCCATTCCGCATAGGCCGAACGGGTCTGGGCGACCACGGCGCGCTCGGTGCCGGTCGCCGCCTCGATCGACTGGCTGCGCAGCGCCTCAGCCCGGCGCACCTGCGCGCTGATGCGGCCGCCCTGGAACAGCGGCACGGTGACTGCCAACCCCGCAGTCACCGACGTGCCCGTCTGCCCCACCTGCACGCCGGTGCCCGACCCAAGCGAGCCGAGATAGTTGTAGTAATTGCCGCCGACCACGACGCTCAGCTTCGGCAGCCGGCCCGAGCGGGCAACGGCCACGTCGAAACGGGTCGCGTCGCGCTCCTTGGCAGCGGCGAGAAGCGCCGGGTTGTCCTGCAACGCCTGATCGACGGCGGGACGGGGCGCGCTCGGCAGCGGCGGCAGCGGCGGCGGCGGCTGAAGGTCGACGGGCGGCGAGCCCACGATGCGGATGTAGTTCTCCCGGCTGGTGATGAGCTGCGCCTCGGCGCTGTCCAGCTGCGCGCGCGCGAGCGCGAGCCGAGCTTCGGATTGCGAGACGTCCGTGCGGGTCAGCTCGCCGACGCGGAACCGGTCGCGGCTGGCCAGGAGGTTAACGTCGAGGACGTGCACGTTCTGCCGGTTGAGGCCGACGACCGCTTGGTCGCGGATCACATCCATGTACACGCCGACCGTAGTGGTGAAGAGGTCCGATTCCGTGCCGCGCAGCGTCGCGCGTCCAGCCTCAACCCGCGTCCGGGCGGCGCGCACCGCCCCGCGTACCGCGCCACCCTGGTAGATCGGCACGGTCAGCTGCGTATTGGTGGTGGCCTGGCGCTGCGGCGAGGCGAGCGTGTTGGCCGAGGGCACGAGGTTATTCGCTAGGCCGCCATTGGCGCTGATCGAAGGGATGCCGTCGGCGCGCGCGATCGGGACCCCTTCGTCCGTCGCGCGCAGCGCCGCGCGCTGACCGGTGATCGTCGGATTGGTCCGGTACGCCTTGAGCAACGCCTCGCGCAGCGTCTCGGCCGACGCCGGGACGGCCAGGAGGGCCGCAGCGCCGGCCAACAACGGCATCCTTCCGGCTCTGCCCATCATTTCTCTCCACAGCAGAAGCGGGACGGCGTCACGGCGGTGCGATCGCCGTTCGACGATTGTTATGCGCTGCCGTCGAGCCTGTCGATGGCCGCTGCCGCGCGCGGAGCCGGTTCGCCCCATGACGTCATGACGGTCATGGGTGGCGGGAGCGGGGACGGGCAGGGGATGTGAAACCCGCTTCCAGCAGATTGGCGACGAGCAGGTCGCGCGCTGCCGCGGTCGGCGCGCCGAGCACCACGACGATCACCCGTCTACCTTCCCGCCGGGCGGAGGCGGCGAGGTTGAAGCCGGCGGGCACCGTGTAGCCGGTCTTGATGCCGTCGACGCCCGGCACCTTGCCGAGCAGCCGGTTGTGGTTGGGCCGCGTCCGACCTTGCCAGCGGATCGCGTGAAGCGAGAACACGCGGTAGCGGTCCGAGCGCGCCGCAAGTCGGCGGGCGAGCAGCGCCATGTCGCGCGCGGTGCTGGTGCCGCCACCTGGCGCGAGCCCGGTCGCGTTGCCGAACCGCGTCGCCGTCATGCCCAATTGCGCGGCGCGACGGTTCATCGCGGCCACGAACGCCGCCTCGTTGCCCGCCAGCCGTTCCGCCAGCGCCACGGCGACGTCGTTGGCGGATATCACGGCGATCACCTTGATCGCGGCGCGCACGCTTATCCGGGCCCCGGCGGCGAGCCCCAGGCGCGAGGGCGGCTGCCGGGCGCCGTGCGCCGTCATGGTCAGGAAGTCGCCCGCATGCAGGTGCCCGGCGTCCATCGCCTCGAACGCGAGCAGCAGTGTCATCATCTTGGCCAGCGACGCCGGCGGGCGCACGCGGGTCGCCGCGGCCGCGAACAGCAGCCTACCGCCGTCGGCGTCAATCACCAGTTCGGACACTGGCACGTCGCGGTGCGTGGTATCGGCCCGCGCCGCGGTGCCGGACAGGAACGCGACGCAGGCGAGCGACATCGCCCGATATACGTTCCCCATGGACGCCATGCCCCGCCATGCCCGCCGGACGCGGTCCGGACAAGAACGAGATCGGGCGGATCGGCGAAACTCCAGGATACGGCTCCGACGATCCGGGAGGAACTATGCCGGACGGATGTAGCGGCCCTGGCAACCAGTCGATCGCTCCTTGCGGAAACGACGCCACGCCAGCAGCGCGGCGATCACATCCAGCGCGATCGCGCCCATCTCGGCCACGAGATTGACGGTGATCCCCATCGCGCCCCGTCCCAGCAGGATATCCACGTCGTGGAGCGACGCTGCCCGGACGAGGACGAAGCGCAAAGCAGCACGGTGTTCAGGGTCGCGACGATCGCCCACGGCCCCGCACGGCGGATGACCAGGTACAGGAGGCTGCAAAGCACGGTCGCGATCGCGACGATGACGACGATGAGGTCGCGTTGCAAGTGGCGGCGTTCGCCATACCATCCCTGCTGCCTCGCCACGACGCGGCCAACGACGGTCATCAACGTTTGAATGTCGATCTGCTTGTTCAGTCGCAGCAGGAACAGAACAACGGCGAGCGTCAGCCAGACACGGCGCTGCGCTCTGGCCCTGAAGAAGGCGGCGGGACCCGGGCGAGCCGGAGCGACGGCATTCCTAGCGTTCCGCGCGCACAGCAGCGTCGCTAGGAAGTAGCAGAGGGACGGTAATCCATCCGAAAGGGGTTGCACTGGCCAGCGTGGGAGACCAACCGTTGATCATCCGCGATGCTCCATGCGCGATGGCCAGCGTCGAGCCAACCGGACAGCCCTATCCGTCGTAACACTGACGACACGGATTTGAAATCCGCCCTTCTGCTCTGCAGCAATTCTCAAAGGTCGCGGGCGGCATCCCGTCGACGATCTAATTTTAACGAATGACGCGCCGTTTCCGCTTGGCGGCGAATCGCGCGTGATTCATAAAATCAGGATGCCGATCAGACCCGAGAACCGCTGGCTCTACCCGATCGACTGGCCGCAACTGTCCGACGCGATCCGCTTCGGGCGCGCCGGCTCGCGGTGCGAGCGGTGCGGCCGGCCGCATCGGGTCCATGTGGCACATCTGGGCGACGGACGGTGGTGGGACGCGGACGCGCGGCGCTGGCGATGCGGTCGCGGACGGCGGATCGCGATGGGCGAGCGCATCGCGCTCGCCCGCGTGCGGACGACTTACGTTGTGCTCGCCTGCGCGCATCTCGACCATGATCCGGGCAACAACGCGGCCGCGAACTTGGCCGCGCTGTGCCAGCGATGCCACATGCTCCATGACGCGGCCGAGCATCGCTGGCAGCGTTGGTGGAACGTCTTCAGCCGGCGGGCCCTGCGCGACCTGTTTGAAGATCCACGCTTCGCGCGCCGACGTCTGGCGGGGCGGGATTGACAAACTCGACCGTCGGACAATCGCGGCTTCGATCCCATCCGCAAGTATCCGACGACGCCTTGACCGGGCGGTTTGACCATCCCCGGCGGTTATGTAATCATACGTCCTCATGGAGAGCCTCGCCTCGACCGCGATATATCTAGCTTCTTCACTGACGGTCGCCCAGGTGCCGGGCGCTACTCCTCCCGCAAAGATCTTCGTGGTGACGACGAGCACCGGCCTGCCTCCGACACAGGAGGTCAGGGCCGGGCTCGCCGACGTCGTCGTCATGACGAACCCGTTCACCTCCGCCCGGAACGCGGGTAGAAAATCGCTGGACGAGGCGATCATCGACGAGGTCAGGCGCGACGCCCTCGATCAACCGTCGGGGGCCGCGCGGATGGACCCGTCGTCCGATCCGGACCGGGATGACCTCGACAAGAGTCTGAGCAAGGACATAACGGCGGCGCACGACGCCCGTATCGACTTCATCGAGCGTCGGATGGACGAACTGCGGCTCCAGGGTGTCTCGGCGGCTCCGCTGGTCGACCGGCTGGGTGTCAAGTTGCGACTGGCGATGGCGGCGCGGCGGCTCGCCCTCGCCAGGGAGGCGATCGTGCAGCTTCCGGCCGGGTGTGATCTGAGCCCCGACGCCTGCCGTCCCATCCCGATCGCGGTGGCGGCGAGTACCGTAACGGATCATCGAGGGTACGGCCATGTTCGGCCGCGATCGTCGGCCCCGCATCGGCAAGGCCCGGCCCGGATCCTAGTTGATGCGTCCGTCGCCGCCGCGCCGTCGCCGTCGAATGCGGTCATCGTGACGATCGGGGCCGCCGCCGGCAGGGGCGTGAAACGCGTCGCTGATAGCCACTCGTCGCATCGGGCGTCCGGCGGATCGGATCGCCTTGCCGGATCGGCAATCCATCTGGCGTTGGCGCAGGGAACCCGGCATCGTCCGACGGATGGCACCGTCCACGGCTCGGACCGCGCGCGCCGGCTACTCGCGACG
>NZ_CAHJWX010000151.1 GCF_903643065.1 Sphingomonas bacterium
CCGTCGCGTCGCCGTGCAGGTCCGCCGGCGCGTCCGCGTCCTCCAGGTAGCGCCAGCCCTGGTGCGCGCGCTTGGGCCGCGCCGCGACCAGCACCAGCGCGGGGTGGAGGTGGATCGCGACGCGCCCGCCGTCGGCGTCGCCGAACCGCTCGATCGCCGATCGCCCGATCAGCTGGTGCTTGATGATCCAGTAGAGCGAGCCCTGGCCCGCGACCTCCTCGTGCCGCTTGGGCAGAAACCGCGTGGTGAGGTGCAGCGGCCCCGCCTCGGCGCGCTCGCGCAGCCGCTCAGACAGCGCCTCGACGCTGGTGACGCCGAACGCGACCTTGGTCAGGTGAAGTGGCACGACAGCGATGTGGGCGCGCGCCGCTGCCGGTCAAGCCGCGCGCACGAACAGCGCCGCGAGCCCCAGGAAGCAGAAGAACCCCATGCAATCGGTCATCATCGTCACGAACACCGCCGACGACACCGCCGGATCGATGCCGAACCGTTCCAGCGACACGGGGACCAGCACGCCGGACAGGCCGGCGATCAGGTTGTTGATGAGGATGGCGATGCCGAAGACGATGGCCAGGTCGGCGCGGTGATAGAGCAGGAACGCCCCGGCGCCGATGAACAGGCCGAGCATCACGCCGTTCGCCGCGGCGATCCGGAACTCGCGGACGATCATGCGCCAGGTGTTCGAGTTGGTGAGCTGGTTGGTGGCGAGCGCGCGCACCACCACCGCCAGCGTCTGCGTCCCGGCATTGCCGCCCATGCCCGTGACGATCCCCATCAGGGCCGCGAGCAGCGCGAACCGGGCGATCTCGCCATCGAACAGCCCGACCACCACCGCCGCCAGCATCGCGGTCGGCAGGTTGATGAGCAGCCACAGGAAGCGCGTGCGCACGGTGACGCCGATCGGCTCGTTGATGTCGCCGTCGCCCGCCTGCGCCAGCCGCAGCGTGTCCTCGCCCGCTTCCGCCTGGATGATGTGAACGATGTCGTCGACGGTGATCATGCCGACCAGCCGCCCGTCCGTGTCGACCACGGCGGCGGAGATCAGCGCGTATTTCTGGAAGCGCAGCGCCACCTCTTCCTGGTCCATGTCGACCGGGATCAGCGTCTGCTCGCGCGTCATCACCTCGGCGATCGGCACGCCGCGCTGGCGGCGCAGGATCCAGGACAGGGCGCAGGTGCCGACCGGCATGTGCCGCTCGTCGACCACGAACACCTCCCAGAAGTCGGTGGTCAGGTCGTCGGCGCCCCGCAGATAGTCGATCGTGTCGCCCACCGTCCAATGTTCGGGCACCGCGATCAGCTCGCGCTGCATCAGCCGCCCGGCGGACTCCTCCGGATAGCCGAGCGCTTCCTCGATCGCGGCGCGATCGTCGGGCGCCAGCGCGCGGAGCACCTCGCGCTGGTCGTCGGGCTCCAGGTCCTCGATGATCGCGACCGCGTCGTCCGTGTCCAGCTCGGACGCGATGTCGGCGACCTGCGTCGCGGACAGCTCGTCGATCAGGTCCTCGCGGACATAGTCGTTGAGCTCGGCGAACACGTCCGCGTCGAGCAGCCCGCCCAGCGCGCGCGCCAGCGCGGGCCGCTCGTCGGCGGGCGCCAGTTCGAACAGGTCGGCGATATCGGCCGGGTGGAGCGGCTCGACCAGCCCGCGCGCGGCGATCGCGTCGCCGGCCTCCACCGCGTCCAGCACCGCGCGCACGAAGCCGGGCTTGAGCCGGTCGTCCTCGTCCAGTTCGTCGCCGCCACCGGCGACCGCCTCGGGAAGCTCGACCTCGCTCATGCCTGCCTCCCCCGGTGCGTCCCACGGCCCTAGCGCAAGCCATCGTCAGGCTGAACTTGTTTCAGCATGCCCGCGAGCCCATTAGGAACGCGACGACACGAAGGAACATGCCTTGCCCGACTATACGACGCTTCACCTGACGCTCGACACGGGCGAGGTCACCATCCGGTTGCGCCCGGACCTGGCGCCCAAGCATGTCGAGCGCATCGCCGAGCTGGCGAGCGAGGGCTTCTACGACGGCGTGCCCTTCCACCGCGTCATCCCCGGTTTCATGGCGCAGGGCGGCGACGGCGGGAACGGCAACGGCACCGGCGGCTCGACCAAGCCGGATCTGCCGGCGGAGTTCAGCAAGGAGCCGCATGTGCGCGGCGTCTGCTCGATGGCGCGCACCAGCGCCCCGAATTCTGCCAACAGCCAGTTCTTCATCTGCTTCGGCGACGCGACCTTCCTCGACGGCCAGTACACGGTCTGGGGCGTCGTGACCGACGGCATGGACGCGGTCGACGCGCTGCCGACGGGCGAGCCGCCACGCCAGCCGGGCAAGATCGTCACCGCCAAGGCGAGCTGAGCGGGCGTTGCTCCCCTCCCCTTCAGGGGAGGGGCTGGGGGTGGGGCCTCTCGAGAAGAAGGCGACCCCAGGACACACGCCCCACCCCAACCCCTCCCCTGAAGGGGAGGGGCTTGCGCGACATCACTTCCCCTGGGCGCGCCATTTCTGGACCGTGCGGGCGACCATCCCCTCCTCGCCGCCCGTGTCCTTCCACAGCCGCGAGAAGAGCGGATCGCCCGACGCGGGCCGCTTTGCCTCGTCCAGCCCGTCGAAGCAGACGCGCACGGGGATGGTGACGCCCTCGCCGCAGATCACGCATTCGCGGTTGCGCAGCGCCGGGATCGTGTCGAGAAAGCCGCGCGCGCCTTCCGGCATCGCCGCGCGGACGAAGTTCTGGTCGCGCTCGTTGTTCAGCCGCATCGCGATGATGGTGCCGCATTGCGACAGCACGCCCTCGGCCAGGTCCGACGGGCGTTGCGTGATCAGGCCCAGCGACACGCCGTATTTGCGTCCTTCCTTGGCGATGCGCGAGAGGATGCGGCCCACCGACGAGCCGTCGTCGTCGCGCGGTATGTACCGGTGCGCCTCCTCGCAGACGAGCAGGATCGGTCGCTGCGGCTCGTTGCGGCTCCAGATCGCGAAGTCAAAGGTCATCCGCGCCAGCACCGCGACCACCACCGCCGTGATGTCCGACGGCACGCCCGACACGTCGATGATCGAGATCGGCTTGCCGTCACCCGGCAGGCGGAAGATGCGCGACAGGAACGTCGCCATCGTATCGGCGACCAGCATGCCGGAGAACATGAAGCCATAGCGCGGATCGGCCTTGATCTCCTCGATCTTGGTCTTGAGCCGCAGGTAGGGCGCGGTGTCGCCCGCGCGGTCCATCTTGCCCATTTCCAGGTTGATGAGGTTAGTCAGGTCGCTGAGCAGATAGGGGACGGGCGCGTCCACCGTCAGCTTGGCGATCTCCTGCCCCAGCCGGCTCTTGGCGCGCGCCATCAACAGGCATTTGGCGAGGATGTCCGCGTCGATCTGCCGTTCCGAGCCCGCCATGGTCAGGAACACCTCGCAATGTTCCTCGAAGTTCATCAGCCAATAGGGCATCTGCAGGTTGGTGACGTCGTAGAGCGCGCCATTGCCCTTGAACGCGGCGGCATATTCGCCGTGCGGGTCGATCATGACGATATGTCCCTGCGGCGCCATCTCGCAGATCCGGTGGAGGATCAGCGCGGCGGACGTCGACTTGCCGGTGCCCGTCGAGCCGACCAGCGCGAAATGCTTGCCCAGCATCGCGTCCATGTACAGCGCCGAGCGGATGTCGCGGGTCGGATAGACCGTGCCGATCTGGATGTGCGCGCGGTCGTCGGCGGCATAGACCTGTTTCAGGTCGGTGGTGGTGACGGGGAACACCTCGCCGCCCGGCGTCGGATAGCGGGTCACGCCGCGCCGGAAATTGTACAGCTTACCCGTCAGCTTCTCTTCGTCGCCCTCGCCCAGGAAGTCGATATCGGCGAGGATGCCGGTGCCGCTCGGGTCGCCGAGTTGCGTCGAGCGGACGTTGGCGACGATCCAGGACGCGCCGACACGCATCTTGACCTGGCAACCGACCTGGCCGGCCGCCGCCGCGACCGGATCGGGCAGCGTCGCCGCCACCGCGAGCGCCGCGCGATCGAGCAGCGCCCTGCTCGCCGAGCCCGCGATCGACATCACCACGCCGATCGGCGCCGGCCGGGTGGCGGCCGGCCCCGGGACGGGCGCGGTCGGGGATTGGTCCGGCAGGGCGAAGGCGGTGAAACGCGGCATCTCGGTCATGGCGCGGGGGTAGGGGAGAAGGCGTAAAGATCGGGTGAGACGGACAAGACCGGTTGCGTGACCGTTTGCGCTGATGAATGATCGAGGACATTGATCGTCGCTGGGGGCGCGGACGACCGGATGCAGGCGCTGGCAGGGCTGGAGGTGGCGGCGCGCGAGCTGATGCTGTTCGCGGCGGTGGGGCTGTTGGTGGGCGGGGTGGACGACCTCCTGCTCGACCTGCTGTTCCTGATCCGGCGCCTGCTGGGCCTGCGTGGCGTGCGGCTGACGGACGCGGCGCTGCCCGCGACGCCCCGGTGCCGGGTCGCGATCTTCGTGCCCACCTGGCGGGAGCGGCACGTGATCGAGCCGATGCTGCGCACGCTGCTCGCCCGCGTCGTCGGCGACTACCGGGTCTTCGTCGCGGTGTACCAGAACGATCCGGACACCGCCGCGGCGGTGCGCGCGGTCGCGGACGCGCGGGTGCGGCTGGTGATCAACCCCCATGCGGGGCCGACCACCAAGGCGGACAATCTCAACCAGCTGTGGCACGCGATGCTGGCCGCCGATGCGCGCGAGGGCGTGGCCACCCGCATGGTCGTCCTGCACGACGCGGAGGACGTGGCGCACCCCGACGAGCTGCGCGTGTTCGACGCGCTGATCGACCGGTTCGACGTGATCCAGCTCCCCGTCCAGCCGCTGGTCCGCGACGGCGTGGCGCTGATCGCGGGCACCTATGCGGACGCGTTCGCGGAGTCGCACGGCAAGACGCTGGTGGTGCGGGCGGCGCTGGGCGCCGGGCTGCCGCTTGCGGGCGTGGGCTGCGCGATCGCGACGGACGCGTTACGCGCGATCGCGGCGGCGCGGGGCGGCATCGCGTTCGATCCGGGCTGTCTGGTCGAGGATTACGTGGCGGGACTGCGCCTAGCGGAGTTGCGGTTCCGCGCCGCCTTCGTCCGCCATCACGGCGCGCGCGGCCTGGTCGCGATCGGCGAGTTCTTCCCGGACACGTTCGGCGCGGCGATCCGACAGAAGGCGCGGTGGATGGCGGGCATCGCGCTGGCCGGTTGGGACCGGACGGGCTGGTCGCGACCCTCCCACCTGCTCGATCACTGGATGCGGTGGCGGGACCGGCGCGCGTTGCTGGCGGTGGTGGTGCTGACGGCGGCGTACCTCGCGGCGCTGCTGTACGGCGTGGTGCTCGGCCTGCTGGCCTGGACCGGGCGCGCGCCCGTCACGACGATCTCGCCGCCCGGCGGGCTGCTCGGCGGCAACATGGCGCTGCTCGGCTGGCGTATGGCGGTGCGCGTCGCGTTCAGCTGGCGCGCCTATGGCTGGCGCCACGCGATCGGGGTGCCGGTGCGCTTCGTGGTCGGCAACGCGATCGACCTCGCCGCCGCGCCGCTCGCGCTCAAGCGCTATGCGCAGACCTGGCGCGGCGCGCCGCCGGTATGGGACAAGACCGACCACGTTTTCCCCGACCTGCCGGAGGCGGTCGCGCCATGAGGGGGGCGCCGCTGCGGTTCGCCGCGACCGTGATCGGCGCCTGGGTCGGCATGCGCCTGATCGCGCTCGCGCCCGACGGCGTTGAACCGCTGCTCTCGCCGCTTACCGCCGCGCGGGCGGCCGAACCCGTGCCGTGGCTGGCGGGGCCGCCGGCTTCGTCGCGCGCGCCGCTGCCACCATCGGCATCGG
>NZ_CAHJWX010000152.1 GCF_903643065.1 Sphingomonas bacterium
ACGTCACCCATGTCGAGGGCAAGGTCGATCCGGTCGCCGACGCTGACACCGTCGAGACCGAGCTGATGCTCGCCGACCTGGAGAGCCTGGAGAAGCGCGTCCCCAATCTCGTCAAAAAGGGTCAGCAGGGCGACAAGGAGGCGAAGATCGGCGCCAGCGTCCTCGGCCAGGCGCTGGAGCTGCTGCAGGGCGGCAAGCCGGCGCGGCTGACCCGGCCCAAGGATGTCGAGGAGGAGCGCGTCCTCACCGCGGCGCAGCTGCTCACCGCCAAGCCCGTCCTCTATGTCTGCAACGTCGATGAGGCCGACGCCGCCGCCGGCAACGCGCTGTCGGCGCGCGTGCTGGCCAAGGCGGCGGCCGAGGGCGCGGAGGCGGTGGTCGTGTCCGCCGCGATCGAGGCGGAGATCGCCACCATGCCCGCCGACGAACGGGGCGAGTTCCTGGCCGAGCTGGGCCTGGCGGAGACCGGCCTCGCGCGCGTCATCCGCGCCGGCTACCGCCTGCTCCACCTCCTCACCTTCTTCACCGTCGGGCCGAAGGAGGCGCGCGCCTGGACGGTGGACGTCGGCGCCCGCGCGCCGCAGGCCGCCGGCGCGATCCACTCCGATTTCGAACGCGGCTTCATCCGCGCCGAGACGATCGCCTATGCCGACTATCTCGCGCTCGGCGGCGAAAGCGGCGCGCGCGAGGCCGGCAAGCTGCGGTCGGAGGGCAAGGACTATGTCGTCCAGGACGGCGACGTGATGCTGTTCCGCTTCAACGTGTGACGCGCCATCGCGACGTCGGCATGGCACTGGGGCATGGCGCCGGGGCATGGCAGCGCCGCACGTCATCGGCTGGTGGGCGCGACAGGGATTGAACCTGTGACCCCACCCGTGTGAAGGGTGTGCTCTACCGCTGAGCTACGCGCCCGTGCCCCGCTGGGGTCCGCCGGATGGCGGCTTCTTAGCAGCGCGGCCGTCGCTGTCCAGTCCGATCCCGATTGGAGGCTCAGTTCACCGAGTCCTTCAGCCCCTTGCCGGCCTTGAACTTGGGCTGGCTGGACGCCTTGATCGTCATCGGCTCGCCGGTGCGCGGGTTGCGACCGGTCGAGGCCTTGCGCTTGGACAGCGAGAAGGTGCCGAAACCGACCAGCCGGACCTCGTCGCCCTTCTTGAGCGCGGCCGAGATCGTGTCGAACACCGCCTCCACCGCCTTGACCGCGTCCCCCTTGGTCAGGCCCGATGTGTCGGCGACGGTCGCGATCAGCTCCAGCTTGTTCATGCACGCACCCCCGGACGAACGTTTACGCACCCGGAGTCGCCGGGCCGCGCGCGCCGTAGTGGCGCGCGCGGGCAACCCGAGTCAATCGCCCGCGCGCCCGATCAATGGTGCAGCTCGCCGCCCACCGGCGCGACGCCCGGCGGGGGCAGCGCCGCCAGTTCGTCCGCGTCCGACCACTCGATCGCCTCGATCGGCGCGGTCAGCGCGAGCCGCAACACCTCGTCGACATGGCTGACGGGCACGATCTGAAGCCCCTGCTTGATCGACGCCGGGACGTCGGCCAGGTCCTTCTCGTTCTCCTGCGGGATCAGCACCGTCTCGATGCCGCCGCGCAGCGCCGCGAGAAGCTTCTCCTTCAGCCCGCCGATCGGCAACACGCGGCCGCGCAGCGTCACCTCGCCCGTCATCGCCACCTCGCGCCGCACGGGGATGCCCGTCAGCGTCGAGATGATCGACGTGGTGATGCCGATGCCCGCCGACGGCCCGTCCTTGGGCACCGCGCCCTCGGGCAGGTGGATGTGGACGTCCTTGCGGGCGAACAGCGACGGCTTGATGCCATAGGTCGGCGCGCGCGCCTTGATGAAGCTGAACGCGGTCTCAATCGACTCCTTCATCACGTCGCCCAGCTTGCCGGTGATCTTGGCCGCGCCCTTGCCCGGCACCGTCACCGACTCGATCGTCAGCAACTCGCCGCCCACCTCCGTCCAGGCGAGCCCGGTGACCGCGCCGATCTGATGCTCGGTCTCGCTCAGGCCATGGCGATATTTCTGCGTGCCGGCGAAGTCGTGCAGATTGTCCGGCGTCACCGTCACGGCGGTGTCCTTGCCCTCCAGGATGCGGCGCAGCGCCTTGCGCATCAGCTTGGCGATCTCGCGCTCCAGCGTGCGCACGCCGGCCTCGCGCGTGTAGCGCTGGATCAGCGCGCGCAGGCCGTCGGGCGTCAGCGTGAACTCGCCCGGCTTGAGCCCGTGCAGCTCCAGCTGCTTGGCGATGAGGTGGCGCTCGGCGATCGCGACCTTCTCGTCCTCCGTATAGCCTTCCAGGCGAATGATCTCCATCCGGTCGAGCAGCGGCTGCGGCAGGTTGAGCGTGTTCGCGGTACAGACGAACATGATGTCGCTCAGGTCGAGGTCGATCTCCAGATAATGATCCTGGAACTTGGCGTTCTGTTCGGGATCGAGCACCTCCAGCAGCGCCGACGCCGGATCGCCCCGGAAATCCTGGCCCAGCTTGTCGATCTCGTCGAGCAGGAACAGCGGGTTGGACGCGCCGGCCTTCTTCAGGTTGGTGACGATCTTGCCGGGCAGCGAGCCGATATAGGTGCGGCGATGGCCACGGATCTCCGCCTCGTCGCGTACGCCACCCAGCGACTGGCGAACGAACTCGCGCCCCGTCGCCTTGGCGATCGACTGGCCGAGCGACGTCTTGCCGACGCCGGGCGGGCCGACCAGGCACAGGATCGGACCCTTCAGCTTGTTGGTGCGCGCCTGCACCGCCAGATATTCGACGATCCGGTCCTTGACCTTCTCCAGCGCGTAATGATCCTCGTCCAGCACCGCCTGCGCGGCGGCGATGTCGCGCTTGAGCTTGCTCTTCTTGCCCCAGGGCAGCCCCAGCAGCACGTCCAGATAGTTGCGCACCACCGTCGCCTCGGCGCTCATCGGCGCCATGGTCTTGAGCTTCTTCAGCTCCGCCGTCGCCTTGGTCCGCGCCTCCTTGGACAGCTTGAGCGTCGCAATCTTGCCGGTCAGCTCGGCGACCTCGTCGCCCTCGCCCTCGTCGTCGCCATTGCCCAGCTCGCGCTGGATCGCCTTCAGCTGCTCGTTGAGATAATATTCGCGCTGCGTCTTCTCCATCTGGCGCTTGACGCGACTCTTGATCTTCTTCTCGACCTGCAGGACGCCCAGCTCGCCCTCCATCAGGCCGAACACCATCTCCAGCCGCTTGGCCGGATTGCCCTCGACCAGCAGCGCCTGCTTGTCGGCGACCTTGACCGCGATGTTCGCCGCGACCGCATCGGACAGCAGCGCGGCGCTGACCAGCTCGCCCAGCTGCACCGCCGTCTCGGCGGGCGTCTTGCGGTTCTGCTTGGCATAGCTCTCGAACTGATTGACGACCGAGCGCATCAGCGCCTCGACCTCCGTGCCCTCCGCCTCGCCATCGTCGACCAGCTCGATCGAGGCGGTCAGGTGCGTGTCGGCCTCGCCCAGGTCGAGGAGCCGCGCGCGCTGCTTGCCCTCGACGAGCACGCGCACGGTGCCATCCGGCAGCTTGAGCAGCTGGAGCACCGTGCCGGTGACGCCCATGTCATAGATGTCGGCGCGCGCGGGATCGTCCTCGGCCGGATCGATCTGCGCGACCAGGAAGATCTCCTTGGTGTCCGCCATCGCCGCCTCCAGCGCCGCGACCGACTTGTCGCGGCCGACGAACAGGGGGACGATCATGGACGGAAAGACGACGATGTCGCGCAGCGGCAGGACGGGCAGGGTCTGGGTCATGAAAGCTCCGGGGGGCCATCGGCGAGACGGCCCGTTCGACCCGTCATATGGTGAAGCAGGCCCGTCGCATCAATCGGGTGGAGGAGCCCCCGGCGCCCCACGCTCACCGGTCACGCGGCGGCGGGACGATCGTTCGACAGCAACTGGGCCAGCTGCGGCAGCGGCAACGGCTTGCTGATCAGGTAGCCCTGGATCAGGTCGCATCCCGCCGCTTCGAGGAAGGCGAGGCACGCCGCGTCCTCGACCCCCTCGGCCACCACCTTCAGCCCCAGCTGGTGCGCCAGCTCGATCGTGGAGCGGACCAGCACGCCGTCGTCGCGGTTCTGGTGCGCGAACTGGACGAAGCTGCGGTCGATCTTCAGCTCGCTGAGCGGCAGCTGGCGGAGGTACGTCAGCGTCGACTGCCCCGTGCCGTAATCGTCCATCGACACCGCCACGCCCAGGTCGCGATACCGGCGCAGCGCGGCGATGGCGGCGCCGGTGTCGGACATGGCGGCGGACTCGGTCACCTCGAAGATCAGCGACGCGGTCGGGATCGCGGCGGCGGCGATGATGCGCTCGACGTCGTTGTTGAAGACGGCGGCCGACAGGAGCTTGGCCGAGATGTTGATCGCGGCAGCCACATCGGGGTGGCGGGACCGCCAATCGGTCACGTCGCGCACGACCAGCGACAGGACGTGGAGCGTCAGCGGCGCGATCCGGTTGGTCTGCTCGGCGATCGGGATGAACAGGTCGGGGCCGATGAAGCCGCGCACCGGATGGCGCCAGCGGACCAGCGCCTCCACGCTGGCGATCCGCTGCTCGCGCAGATGATATTTGGGCTGGTAATGGACCTCGATCTGGCCGGCCGCGATCGCCTCGTCCAGCTCGCCCATCAGCGTGATCGAGCGGTCGAGCTGTTCGAGGTCGGTGGCGGCGCGACGCCAGAACCCTCCCTCCAGGCGGGCCTGGTCGGCGGCGAGCGTCGCATCGGTGAGCAGCTGTTCCAGGCCGCCGTGAAAACCCGTCGCGACGCCGATCGAGATCGAGGCATCCACTCGCCGGCCGCCGACCTCGACCGGTTGCAGCAGGATCGCGCGAAGGCCGGGCAGCATGTCCTCCACCGGCTCGCCCGGGGGCAGCAGGAAGGTCAGCTGGTTGTCGGCGGTGCGGTACACCGCGCGATCGAGCGCGATCAGGGCGAGTCGCTCGGCGACGCGGATCAGCACGTCGGCGGTGGCGCGCCCGCCCAGCACCGCGCGCAACGCATCGATGTTGTCGATCTGCGCGACGGCGAGCACCGCCACCGCGTCGCCCTTCGCCCGGAGCAGCAGCGACCGCGCGTTCGGCAGTTTGGTCGGCTCGTCCATCGAGCGCTGGTCGTCGAAGCGCCGCAACACGTCGCGCGCGATGCTGGCGGCAGCGGCGACCGCGATGGTCGCCAGCGCCGCCGTCAACGGATAGGTCAGCAGGAACCGGTGCTGCGCCAGCAGCACGCCCGCGACCAGCACGATGCCGCCGGCGACCGCGACCGCGACGCTCGGCACGGCCGACCGGAACGACAGCAGCGTCGTCACGATCAGCGCCGCCAGCAGAAGGGGCGTCCATGGCGAGCCATAGACGGGCAAGCCGCGCAGCAGCGTCTCCGCAGCCAGCGCCTGGACGACCACGCCCGGCAGCACGCCCCATCGCGGCGTCCCGTACCGATCGCCCATCTCGATCGCCGTCGCGCCGATCAGGATGTCGCGCCCCCTCACGGCGGCGGGATCGAACCGGCCATCGCGCACGGCCACGAAGCTCAGCCTCGGCACGGTGCCCGGGTCGATCGCCATGTCGACCGGGAATTGCTGGTCGACGCCGCCGGACCGCGCCGCGACATAGGCGGACAGCGACGGGCGCGGCGTGCCCGCGGTCACGGTCGCCAGCGTCATGTCACGGACCTGACCATCGGCATCGGGACGCATGCTCACCGAGACGAGGGCCGCGTGCGCGCGCAGCGCCGGCAGCGGCAGCGCGTCCAGCGTGCGGCGGTCGTTGCTGCCCGCCGCCTGGCTGAAGGTCGGCAGCGCGACG
>NZ_CAHJWX010000153.1 GCF_903643065.1 Sphingomonas bacterium
CTGCTCGGCCGCCAGCCGTCCTGGCCCGCCGGCCGCTATTCCGCGCTCGCCGGCTTCCTGGAGCCGGGCGAGTCGATCGAGGAGGCGGTCGCGCGCGAGATCGGCGAGGAGGCGGGCGTGCGCGTCCGCGACGTGCGCTACGTCGCCAGCCAGCCCTGGCCCTTCCCCTCGCAGCTGATGATCGCCTGCGTCGCCGAGGCGCTGAACGACGCGATCGTGCTCGACGCGAACGAGCTGGAGGACGCCCGCTGGTTCACCCGCGACGAGGTGCGGGCGTCGCTCGCCGGCGACGGCCCGTTCGGCGCGCCCCCGCCCTTCGCGATCGCCCACACGCTGCTGACGCGGTGGGCGGTTGATCCGTCCTGAGGCCGGGATAACGGCGCGCCGCCCCCGGATGACGAGGTCGATCGTATCCGCGCGAACATAAACGGACCGACCCGGCGGGTCGCGCGTTCAGTCGCCCGGGAGAACATCAATGGCCATCACCATCAACGGCCGCGCCGTCGCGCCACCGGCCGATCCGCGCGTCACGCTGCTCGACTGGGCGCGCGAGCATCTGCATCTCACCGGCTCCAAGAAGGGCTGCAACCAGGGCGCGTGCGGTGCCTGCACGATGCTGGTGAACCCCGTGTCGGGGAACGGGGCAGGTGGCGGCGAGCGCATCCTGTCCTGCCTCGCGCTCGCGGTGCAATATGACGGGCGCTCGATCACCACGGTGGAGGGCCTTGCCGAGGCCGGCGACCTGCATCCGCTCCAGCGCGCGTTCATCGAGCATGACGGGTTCCAGTGCGGCTATTGCACGCCGGGCCAGCTCTGCTCGGCGATCGGCATGGTGGCGGAGATCGAGCGCGGCGTGCCCAGCCACGTCACCGCCGACCTGTCGGCCAGCCCCCGCCTGACGCATGACGAGCTGCGCGAGCGGATGAGCGGCAATCTGTGCCGCTGCGGCGCCTATAACGGCATCGTCGCGGCGATCGCCGAAACCTATGCCGAGGAAGCCGCATGAGCCCGTTCAGCTATGCCAAGGCGCATGACGCCGCCGAAGCGCTCCAGCTCGCTGGCGCCCATGCCGCCCGCTATCTGGGCGGCGGGACCAATCTCGTCGACCTGATGCGCGAGACGATCGAGGCGCCCGCCAGCCTTGTCGACGTGACCGGTTTCGCGGCCGCCATCGAGGAAACGGACGGCGGCGGCCTCCTGATCGGCGCCGCCACCCGCAACACCGCCGTCGCCGAGCACCGCGCGGTGCGCGAACGCTATCCGGCGCTCGCCCGCGCGATCGTCGCCGGCGCGTCCGCGCAGATCCGCAACATGGCGACGATGGGCGGCAACCTGCTCCAGCGCACGCGCTGCACCTATTTCTACGACAACGAGGGATCGCGCTGCAACAAGCGCCAGCCCGGCCAGGGCTGTGACGCGATCGAGGGGTTCAACCGCATCCACGCCATCCTCGGCGCGTCCGACCAGTGCGTCGCGACGCATCCGTCCGACATGTGCGTGGCGCTCGCCGCGCTCGACGCGGTCGTGCACACGCGCGGGGCGGATGGCGAGCGCGCCATCCCCTTCTCCGAGCTGCACCGGCTGCCCGGCGACCATCCGGAGATCGAGACGGTGCTGGCGCCGGGCGAGCTGATCACCGCGATCGAGCTGCCCGCGTCGTCGCTCGCCGCCAACAGCACCTATCGCAAGATCCGCGATCGTGCCTCTTACGCCTTCGCGCTCGTCTCCGTCGCCGCTTCGCTGGAGCTGGACGGCGGGCGGGTGAAGGATGTGCGGATCGCGCTGGGCGGCGTCGCGCACAAGCCGTGGCGCGCGCGCAAGGCGGAAGCGGCGCTGGTCGGCCAGCCCGCGACCGACGTTCATTTCCGCGACGCCGCGCTGGCGGAACTGGCCGATGCCCGGCCGTTGCGCGACAATTCTTTCAAGATCGAGCTGGCGACGCGCGCCATCGTCGCCACTTTGGGCGAACTGACCGGAGCTGCCGCATGAGCCTGATGGAAACCGCACAGTCGATGCTGAAGAAGGCGGTGGCGCTCGCGCCCGACCGCTGGATGCCCGGCGGCACGCCCGATCCGCTGATCGAACACAAGCATGGCCGCGTCGGCGAGCCCGTGTCGCGGCTGGACGGCCCGCTCAAGGTGAGCGGCGGCGCGAAGTTCGCGGCCGAGTTCGCGCTGCCCGACATGCTGTACGCCGCGATCCTCTATTCCACGATCGCGAGCGGCCGCATCGTCGCGATCCACACCGCCGAGGCGCAGACCGCGCCGGGCGTCAAGCTGGTCATGACCCACGGCAACGCGCCGCGCATGAAGGCGCCGCCGACCATGGGCACCTCGTCCAAGGCGCTCGCGCAGGACAATGTGCCGGTGATGCAGGACGATCGCATTCACTGGAACGGCCAGGAGGTCGCGCTCGTCCTCGCCGAGACGCAGGAACAGGCCGATCACGCCAAGTCGCTGATCCGCGTCGACTACGCGCCGGAAGACGCGGTCACCTCGTTCGGCACCGCCAAGTCGCACGGGCTGGAGCCCGCGAGCTTTCAGGGCGAGCCGCTGCACGTCGCGATCGGCGACGCCGAACAGGCGCTGCTCGCCTCGCCCTTCCAAGTCGATGCGCTCTATTCGACCCCGCGCCACAACCACAACCCGATCGAGCTGCACGCGGTGACGGTCGCCTGGGACGGCGATACGCTCAACGTCCACGACGCGAGCCAGGCGGTGGTGCAGACCGCCTGGACCCTGTCGCAGGTGTTCGGGGTCGACGCCGATCAGGTCCATGTCACCTCGCCCTATGTCGGCGGCGGCTTCGGCTCCAAGACGCTGTGGCATCACCACATCCTGGCGGGCGCGGCGGCGCGGATGGCGGGGCGGCCGGTGCGCCTCGTCCTGTCGCGCGAGGGCGTGTACCGAACGGTCGGCGGCCGTTCCGTCACCGAACAGCGCGTGGCCCTCGGCGCGGACGAGGAGGGGCGGTTCCAGGCGATCGTGCAGACCGGCGTCACCGTCGCCACCCCGCATAACGAGATGGCCGAGCCGTTCACCACCGGCACCAAGCACACCTATGCCTCCAAGACCTTCCTGCTCGATCAGCAGCTCGCGCGGATGAGCAGCGTCGCCAACACCTTCATGCGCGCGCCCGGCGAGGCGGTCGGCACCTTCGCGCTGGAGAGCGCGGTGGACGAACTGGCGCATGCGCTGCGGATGGACCCGGTCGAGCTGCGGCTGCGCAACGAGCCGGACAAGGACCCGACCTCCGGCCTGCCCTGGTCCGCCCGTCACTCGGTCGAGGCGTGGCGCGACGGCGCGAAGGCGTTCGGCTGGAGCGAGCGGCGCATGGAGCACGGCACCCGGCGCGAGAGCGAGTGGCTGGTCGGCCTGGGCTGCGCCGCCGCCACCTATCCTTATTACCGCTTCCCCGGCGGCGGCGCGCGCATCACGCTCACCCGCGATGGCCGCGCCCGGATCGACGTCGCCGCGCACGAGATGGGCATGGGCACCGCCACCGCGCACACGCAGGTCATGGCCGACCGGCTCGGCCTGCCGATGGAGCAGGTGAAGGTCGATTATGGCGACTCCAGCATGGCCGGCGTCTTCATGGCGGGCGGCTCGTCGCAGACCGCGTCGATCGGCGCCGCGATGATCGCGGCGCAACGGGCGTTGTGGAGCGAGCTGCTCAAGCTGGCCGGCAACGACTCGCCGCTGGCCGGCCTGTCGGCGGACGAGATCGCCGGCGACGCGGGCGGGCTGGTCAAGCTGGACGATCCGTCGCGGCACGAGAGCTACAGCTCCATCCTGTCGCGCGCGCACCGCGACGAGCTGGTGGTGGAGGCGAACGCATCGCCGCCGCTGGAGACGCAGCACTGGTCCATGCACAGCCATGGCGCGGTGTTCTGCGAGGTGGCGGTGAACAGCGTCACCGGCGAGCCGCGCGTCCGGCGCGTGCTCGGCTCCTATGATTGCGGCCGCATCCTCAATCCCAAGACCGCGCGCAGCCAGTTCCGTGGCGGCATCATCATGGGACTGGGCCTCGCGTTGATGGAGCAGACCGAGGTCGACGAGCGCAACGGCCGCATCATGAACGCGTCGCTATCCGAATATCACGTGCCGGTGCACATGGACGTGCCCGACATCGAGGTGATCTGGAACGACATCCCCGATCCCCACGCGCCGATGGGCGCGCGCGGCATCGGCGAGATCGGCATCACCGGCGTCGGCGCGGCGGTGGCGAACGCGGTGTTCAACGCGACCGGACGCCGCGTGCGCGACCTGCCGATCACGCTGGACAAGTTGATGTGAGAAGAGGGCAATAGGCAATAGGCAATAGGCAATAGGCAAATCTCCCTGTTGCCTATTGCCTATTGCCTATTGCCTACCCTCACTCATCCCCCAACAACCCGCCCAGGATGCCGCCGAGCGCGGCGCCGGCGGCACCGCCGCCGACCATCCGGCCCAGCCCCGCGCCGACCCCCACGTCGCGCGACTCATGCCCCGGCAGGTGACGCGCGATCTCCTCCGCCAGGTTGAGGATCGGCATCGACTGGAGCCAGATCCGCCCCGGCCCGGTCAGCGTCGCCAGGAACAGCCCCTCGCCACCGAACAGGACGTTGCGGAAGCCCCGCACCATCTGCACGTCGGTCGACACGGTCGGGTCCTGCATGCCGATATGCCCGGCATGGACGCGCAGCCGCTCGCCGGGTCCGAGCGTCCTCTCGATCACCTCGCCCGACAGATCGAGCCACACCGTGCCCGGCCCGGTGACACGCTGCAGCACGAAGCCCTCGCCCGCGAACAGCCCGGCGCCGAACCGCTGTTGCAGCACGATGTCGAGCCCGACCGAGCGTTCGGCGCACAGGAAGGTCTCCTTGCGGCAGATCAGCGTCTCGCCCGCGCCCAGCACCATCGGGATGATCTGTCCCGGGAAGCGCGGCGCGAACGCCACCTCGCCGGCCCGGTCGGCGCCATATTCGGTGATGAACAGGCTGCCGCCGCTGATCGCGCGCTTCAGCCCCGCGAACAGGCCGCCGCCGGTATGCGTGTCCATGGTGATGCCGTCGGTCATCCACGCCATCGCGTGCGTCTGGCTGACGATCACCTCGCCGGGCGAAAGATTGATCGACAAGGTCTGCATGGTGGTGCCGGCGATCGCGTAGCGCATGGATGATTCCCCCTCGGGCGCGAGCATATCGCGATGATTGACGCCGCGCTAACCACATCGTGCAACGCCGTGCTCGCGTCTGTCGGCTACCGCCGGCTGATGCCGACCACCCCCGCCGAGCCGCGTGTCGCCACGCGGCACAAGGTCTTCCTGCCGGCGGAGATGGCGGGGGCGGGCGGCTCCGCGCGCGTCCACCTGCTCAACCTGTCGCCCAGCGGCGCGCTGATCCATGGCGAGGAGCCGCCGCCACCCGGCGCCACCGTGAAGCTGCGTTGCGCGGCGATGCTCTGGTCGGTGCGCGTCGTCTGGGCGCAGGGCAAGCGCTTCGGCGTCACCCATGCCGGCGGCCTCGCGCCCGCGCAGATCGAGCTGCTGCTGGCGGCGCAGCGACGGTGACGTCGCCCGCTCCGGCGCGCGCTACAGCAGGGCGGCGATGTCGACCGGCCGGCCCCGCCGCCGCAGCTCCACGGTGACCTGACGATCCACCCCCGCCCCGGCGCGTCCGACCAGGGTGCCCGCCGGCAGGGTCTGGCCCACGCGCACGCCGGTCGAGCCGAGCCCGGTCAGCAGCGTCGACCAGCCCGCGCCATGGTCGATGATGACGATCGTGCCGAAGCCCCGGAACGGTCGCGCGAACCGCACGGCACCGCCCGCC
>NZ_CAHJWX010000154.1 GCF_903643065.1 Sphingomonas bacterium
CTCCAGGCTGGCGGCGCAGGTGCTCGACGCGCTCGATCCGCAGCGCTTTGGCGGGCTGGTCAAGAGCGCGGTCGCCAGGCGGCTGACCGAGACGGAGGTCGCGCCCGTCGCGGGCCAGTTGCTCAAGGCGGCGATGGCGGAGGATCGCCACCTGCCGCTGCTCGACGCCGCGATCGGCTGGGCCGGCGCCGCGCTCGCCGACAACGAGCCGCTGATCCGCCAGATCGTCCACGACAAGGTGGGCTCGATCCTGCGCTGGACGGGACTGGACGAGACCGTGTCCAATCGCCTGATCGATGGCCTGTCGGGCCTGCTCGCCGACATGGCCGCCGATCCCGAACACCCGCTGCGGCTGCGCGCGGAGAACGGGCTCGCGCGGCTGGCCTGGGACCTGCGCTTCGATCCGGCCGTGCAGGCGAGGGTGGAGGGCGCCAAGGCGGCGCTGATCGCCAATCCGGCGATGCAGCGCTTCCTGGACGGATTGTGGGAACAGGCGCGCGCCGGCCTGCTGGCGATCGCGCGCGATCCGGAAGCCGCGATGCGCGGGCGGCTGGGCGATGTGCTGCGCCAGATCGGCGAGACGCTGCGCGACGACCGCCGGCTGGCCGCCACGATCAACCGCTTCGTCCGCCGCGCGGCGGTGGGCGCGGCGGCGGATTACGGCGACGGCATCGTCCGGCTGGTCTCCGACACGGTACGAAGCTGGGACACCGCGACGATCACGCGCCGGCTGGAGAACGCGGTCGGCAAGGACCTCCAGTACATCCGCGTCAACGGCACGCTGGTGGGCGGGCTGGTCGGGTTGCTGATCCACGGCGTGGACATGGTGCTGGGGTAATCGGGAGAGCCCCCTCCCGCTCGCGGGAGGGGGTTGGGGGTGGGCTCTCCCATCGTGAGGCGAGTACCCCGGTCGAGCGCGGAGCCCACCCCCCAGCCCCCTCCCGCGTGCGGGAGGGGAGCAACCCCTCGTCCCTTCCGCTCGCGGGAGGGGAGCCCTGCCATTCACAACCCGTTCACCGCGCTTGCCCCGCCCGCGCGCGCCTGCCAAGGAGGCGCGCGATGGCGGCGATGGCTGAGTTCAGCGAGGACCGGGCGGACGGCGGCACCGTGCGCTTCCGTGGCGACCTGTCGCTCGCCCGGCTGGGCGCGTTGCCGGAGCGGCTGGACAAGGTCGACGGCGCGTTCAAGCGGGTCGACCTGAGCGGGATCGACCGCATCGACACCGTCGGCGCCTGGCTGGTGCACCGCTTCGCCATCCGCCACGAGGCGGTGGTGGAAGGGCTGGACGCCGACGACCAGCGGCTGTTCGATCAGGTGATCGCCGCCGAACAGCCGGTGTCGCTGCCGCCCAAGCAACCGTCCGGGCTGATCCATCTGATCGGCGAGATCGGCGACGCGACGGTCGCGGCTGGGCGCACCTTCGTGGGCCTGCTCGGCTTCCTGGGCGCGACCACGCTCGCCTTCCTGGCGGTGATCCGCCATCCGGGACGGTTCCGCTACAACGCCACCGTGCAACGCTTCGAGGTGGTGGGCGTCACCGCGCTCGGCATCATAGGGCTGATGAGCTTCCTGATCGGCATGGTCATCGCGCAGCAGGGCGCGGTGCAGCTCGCGCAGTTCGGCGCGGAGAGCTTCACCATCAACCTGGTCGGGCGGCTCACCTTCCGCGAGATGGGCGTGCTGATGACCGCGATCATGGTCGCCGGCCGCTCGGGCTCCGCCTTCGCCGCGCAGCTCGGCACGATGAAGCTGACGGAGGAGATCGACGCGATGCGCACCATCGGCGTGTCGCCGATGGAGGCGCTGGTGGTGCCGCGCGTGATGGCGGCGATCCTGCTGATGCCGCTGCTCGGCTTCTATGCGTCGCTGGTCGCGCTGATCGGCGGCGGCCTGCTGGTCTGGACCACGCTGGGCATCCCGCCCGCCGCCTATATCCAGCGCATCCGCGAGGTGGTGCCGATCACCGACCTGTATATCGGCCTGATCAAGGCGCCGGTGTTCGGCGCGATCATCGCCGTCGCCGGCTGTTTCCAGGGCATGCTGGTGGAGGCCGACGCCGAACAGGTCGGCAACCGCACCACGGCGGCGGTGGTGCAGGCGATCTTCATGGTGATCGTCCTCGACGCCTTCTTCGCGGTGTTCTTCACCTGGGTGGGGTGGGTCTGATGCCCCGCAAGCGCGACGACACCGTGGTCGAGGTCCGTGGCCTGCGCAACGGGTTCGGCGACCAGATCGTGCACGATGGGCTGGACCTCAGCGTCAAGCGCGGCGAGATCCTGGGCGTGGTCGGCGGCTCGGGCACGGGTAAGTCCGTCCTGATGCGCTCGATCATCGGGTTGCAGACGCCGCTGGCGGGCGACATCACCGTGTTCGGCGAGCCCACGATCGGGCGCGAGGAGACGGACGCGGTCGAGATCAGGAAGCGCTGGGGCGTGCTGTTCCAGGGCGGCGCGCTGTTCTCGACGCTGACCGTCGCCGAGAATGTCGAGGTGCCGCTGCGCGAGTTCTACCCGGACCTCAACGACGCGCTGCTGGACGAGATCGCCTCGTACAAGGTGGTGATGACCGGCCTGCCCGCCGACGCCGCGCCCAAGTTCCCGGCCGAGCTGTCGGGCGGCATGAAGAAGCGTGCCGGCCTCGCCCGCGCGCTGGCGCTCGACCCCGAGTTG
This sequence comes from Sphingomonas bacterium, assembly GCF_903643065.1. Taxonomy (GTDB): domain Bacteria; phylum Pseudomonadota; class Alphaproteobacteria; order Sphingomonadales; family Sphingomonadaceae; genus Sphingomonas. Next base: position 2,670 of record NZ_CAHJWX010000154.1, read on the forward strand.
CTGTTCCTCGACGAGCCCACCGCCGGGCTGGACCCGATCGGCGCCGCCGCGTTCGACCAGCTCATCCAGGGGCTGCAGAAGACGCTGGGGCTGACGGTGTTCCTCATCACCCACGATCTCGACACGCTCTACGCGATCTGCGACCGCATCGCCGTGCTCGCCGACAAGCAGGTGATCGCGGTCGGCACGATCGACGAGCTGCTGGCGCTCGATCATCCCTGGATCCAGGAATATTTCCGCGGGCCGCGCGGCCGCGCGGCCGTGGCGAGCGTCGAGGCGCACGGGAGCGCGCAGGCGCAGGCGGCGGCGCATCCGACGGAGGTCCGCGACGAGCAGGATCGCGACGCGGGCATCAGCTCCGCCAAGATGAGGGCACATTAGATGGAAACCCGTTCCAACCACGTGCTGGTCGGCTCGGTGGTGCTGATCCTGCTCGCGATGCTGGCGCTGTTCACCGTCTGGCTGGCGCGGATCGGCGGCAAGCACGAGAAGGAGTATGACATCTTCTTCCGCCAGTCGGTCGACGGGCTCACCAAGGGATCGCAGGTCTCCTATTCGGGTGTGCCGTCGGGCGTGGTCAAGGACATCGAGCTGTGGAAGCCCGATCCCGATCTGGTGCGCGTGCGCATCAAGGTCGACGAGGAGACGCCGGTGCTGCAGGGCACGCACGCGTCCGCCTCGTGCAGCTTCACGGGCACGTGCACGGTGGCGCTGGACGGCGCGGTGCGCGGCGCGGCGCCGATCGGCTGCCCATCGGAGGATCCCAGCCCCGCCTGCCCGCTCGGCATCCCCGTCATCCCCCCCAAGCCCGGCGGCTTCGGCGCGCTGCTCGCGTCGGCGCCCAAGCTGCTGGAGAATGTCACCAACCTGACCGACCGGCTGACCAAGCTGCTCGGTGACCGCAACCAGTCGTCGATCCAGGGCATCCTCGCCAACACCGACCGGCTGTCCGCCGCGCTCGCCGATCGCGGGCCGGAGATCGCGGCGACGCTGGCGCAGACCCGCGTCGCGGTCCAGCAGGCGGGCGACGCCAGCCAGAAGATCGGCGACCTCGCCGCCACCACCAACGGCCTGCTCGCCAACCAGGTGACGCCGACGATCGCCAACCTCAACGGCGCGATCGCCTCCGCCAAGAAATCCGCCGATACGCTGAACGAGGTGATCGGCGCGGCCAAGCCGGGGCTGAACACCTTCTCGCGCCAGACGGTGCCGGAGGCGAACCAGCTCGTCCACGACCTGCGCGTGACCGCGACCTCGCTGTCGTCGGTCGCCGAGAAGCTGGATCAGGGCGGCGCCGGCGCGCTGATCGGCTCGTCCAAGCTCCCCGACTACAAGGGCAAGCGTCCATGAAGCATCCCTTCGTCCTGCTCGCCCTGGCGCCGCTCGCGGGCTGCATCAGCTTCGGCGCCAAGCCGCCGCCCTCGCTGCTGACGCTCAGCCCGGCCGCCGTCGTGGCGCCCGGCACGCAGCAGAACTCCGCGACGCAGCGCTCGATCGTGGTGCAGGTTCCCGCCACCGCCGCCGCGCTCGCGACCCCGCGCGTGCCGGTCCAGGCGACGCCGACGACGATCGCCTATGTCAAGGACGCGCTCTGGTCGGAGCCGCCCGCGCGGCTGTTCGCGCGGCTGCTGGCCGATACGGTGACGGCGCGCGCCAATCTGGTGGTGCTGTCGGGCGTGCAGTCGCTGTCCGATCCGAGCGCGGCGCTGGGCGGCGAGCTCAAGGCATTCGGCCTCGACGCCGGCTCGTCGAGCGCGGTCGTCACCTATGACGCGACGCTGATCCGCGCCGGCCAGACCCGCGTCGAGAAGCGCCGCTTCGAGGCGCGCGTCCCCGTCCCCGCGATCGACGCCGCCAGCGCCGGCCCCGCGCTCAACGACGCCGCCAATCAGGTCGCGGCGCAGGTCGCCGATTGGGTGCGCGCGCCGTAGCTACTCGTCACGCTGGCCTTGAGCCGGGGTCCCGCTGCATCTGTCCTACACGCTCGCCACTGACTACACCGGCCGAGCCGGCGGAGAGGTGCCGGCCGAAAAGTCACAGATCCCCCGTCACCGGCGTGACCTTCCACGCCCCTCAAGGCGCCTTGCGCGTCGCCAGCGGCACGTCACACACGTCCACCCCGCCCAGCCCGACCGTCGGCGGCTTGGGATCGGCGCGCGCGGCGAGCATCGCGGCGAAGCGGGAATTGTCCGCCGCGCGGTACTGGTAGTGCGGGCGCTGCCCGGCCGGCAGGTCGCTGGCCAGCCGCACGCTCGCGATCGGCAGCCGCTCCCCGCTTGTCGCGTACATGCCCATCGCCGCGTCGCTGCGCGGCAGCTCCGAGAGATAACCGGCGCCCTCGATCACCCGACCGACGATCGTGTAGTTGCGATCGAGCCGTCGCGCCGAGCCGCCGATCGGCATGAACAGCTCCGTGCCGCTCCCGGTATCGGGCAGCGCGTCGCGCGCGACGCCGACCGTGCCGTAGCAGTGGGTCAGCCACGCGGCGGGGCCGCGCGACGCGATCGCCCAGCCGTCGGCGGTGATGCCGCTCGCCGCGGAGTAGGCATCCGTCACCGGCAGTCGTTGCGCCGCGTGAAATCCCCCGGCCAGGTCGAACTCCGCCGCCGGTCGCGCCGCCAGGCCCGGCGGCGACGGCTTGGTCTCCGCGTCGGTGGGTGAGCCGCCCCATTGCGTCACCCAATTGTCCTGGACCCGATAGATGCTGGTGCCATCCCACCAATGCGCGAGCGCCAGCCGGCGGATGTTGGCGACGTGCTCGGGCGCATAGGTGGTGGCGAGCCGGATCACCACGCGCCGGCCGCCGGCCAGCTCCATCACCAGCAGCTGGTCGTCCGGGATCGCGCGCCAGTCCGCCTCGATCGGATCGGTGGGTGACGGCGGCGCGGCGGTGGCTTGCGGGGCGGCGGCAAGGAGCAGGAGTGGAAGCATGGACGCGAGCGTGCCCCACCGCCCGCGCCCGCGCAACCGCCCGTGCCGTCTTGCGGCCCGGCCCCCGAGCCGCTAGCGAGCCGCCTTCCAGCGTATGCGGAGCGGTGGCCGAGTGGTCGAAGGCGCTCGCCTGGAAAGTGAGTATACGTCAAAAGCGTATCGAGGGTTCGAATCCCTCCCGCTCCGCCA
>NZ_CAHJWX010000155.1 GCF_903643065.1 Sphingomonas bacterium
GGGGGCGTCGTGGCGGGGGGCGTCGCGGTGGCGGCCGCGAGCAGGACGGGCGCCAGGAACAGGATCCGCATCATCACCTCACTTGGCCAGATATTTGTTGAACCAGGCGAGCTGGCGCGCGCGGACGTCCGCCGCCTGGTCCGGCCGCGACACGCAATGGCCCGCGTCCGGATAGATCACCAAGCTGGCCTCGACGCCCTGGTTCCGGAGCGCGTGCCACCATTCGATCGATTGCGTCGGCGGCACCTCGATGTCGCGCTCGCCGACATAGATGAAGGTCGGGGTCCGCGCCTTGGCGACGTGATACACCGCCGACATGTCCTCATAGACCTTGTGGTCCTCGTACGCCGACTTGCCGGTGAAGGGGATCATCCACTGATCGATGCCGTTGGTGCCGTAATAGCTGATCCAGTTGGACAGCCCCGCGCCCGCGACGATCGCCTTGAAGCGGTTGGTCTGCGTGTTGGCCCACATCGCCATGAACCCGCCATAGGAACAGCCCGTCAGCCCCAGCCGCGCGTCGTCGATCGGCGCCGCCTTCTCGGCCGCGTCGACGCCCGCCAGGACGTCGCGCAGGTCGCCGCCACCGAAGTCGCGCTTGTTGGCGGCGGTGAACGCCTCGCCCTGGCCATAGCTGCCGCGCGGGTTGGGCAGGAACACGTAATAGCCCTGGTCCATCAGCTCGCTCGCCGGCCCGTGCTCGACGAAGCGCGGGGTGGAGGCGGCGGACGGGCCGCCATGGACGTTGACGATCATCGGCGCCTTTCCGGCGGGCGGCGTCGCGGGGCCGAGCAGCCAGCCCTGCGCATTATACTGGTCGCTCTTCCACGTGATCGAGCGTGCCGAGACGACGGGCGTCGCGGCGGCGTTGTCGCGGGTCACCGGCTTCAGCGCGGCGAGCGGGCCGGCATGGATGGCGGGCGCGACCGTGAAGCTCTGCGCCACGGTCGCGGCACTGCGCCCGTCGGCGGAGAAGGCGGCGCGGCCCTCGCCCGCGCCCAGGCTGACGGCTTCGCTGTAATAAGGCCGCGCCGGCGCCCGGCCCGGCTCGATCGCGCCGATCTCCATCCGGTCGTCGCGCAGGGACACCGCGCGGAGGCCACCGGCGGTCCAGTCGAGCGAGAGGTAGGTGACGGGCTGGCCGGCGGTGATGTCGGTGGGGGCGCCGCCCGTCACCGGCACCGTCCAGATGTCGCCGCCGACCGAGCCGTTGTCGCTCATCAGCCCGCCGATATAGGCGACGGTGCGCCCGTCCGGCGAAACGCGCGGGAAATTGAGCTGCGTCGCGGGCCGGGTGATGTTGCGCACCGCGCCGGTGGTCGCGTCCACCGCGTCCAGCGTCGCCACCCACCAATTATTGTCGCCATTGCCCGGCGCGCTGGTGACGACGAAGCCGGTGCCGTCGGGCAGCCAGTCATATTCGTACACGAACCGGTCGGCGGGCGAGATCGGCGTCACCACCGTCGTCGCGCCGGCGACGGGAAACACGGCGAGCCGCTGTTCGTCGCTCTTCTCGCCGATCTCGCCGATCTGGCGCACGCCCGCCTGCGTCGCGCCCGTCTCCTTGGCGGCGCCCAGCGTCACCAGCAGCGCGATCCGCTTGCCGTCGGGCGAGAAACGCGGGGTGGAGGCGAGACCGGGGATCGTCGCGAGCGTGTGCGTCGCGCCGTTCGCGTCGGCGACGATCAGCTGCGCGGTGGCAGCGCCCGGCTCGCGCGCGACAAAGGCGAGCTCGCCGGCCGGGCCAAAGATCAGCCCGGCATAGCCGCATTTGGCGCACGGATCGATCTGTCGCTGCACCGCGCCGTCGCTGGCGCGGCGGATCGTGATCGCGGCGTGGCCGCGCAGGCCGCCTGGGCCCTCGATCGTCGCGAGCCGGTCACCGCCCGCGCTGATCGCCAAGCCGCCATATTGATGGACCTGCGCGAGCGCTGGCGCGGCGGTGGACAGGGCGAGCGCAAGCAACAGGCGATGGCGCATAAACAGGCGACCCTCTCTCAAGTGGATGTATCGCCAGTCTTCCTCACCCATTCGGGCGGGATTGCAAGGGGGCCGCCGGACCAAAAGCGACGGCCCGGCCGTTGAACGATGGACCATGCGCATCCTCTCCGTTCTCTTCGACATCGACGGCACGCTCGTCGACAGCAACGACCAGCATGTGGCGGCCTGGGTCACCGCCTTTGCCGATGCGGGCCATCCGCGCGACGCGGCGGCGATCCGGGAACAGGTGGGCAAGGGCGGCGACCTGCTGGTGCCCGCGCTGATCCCGGACGCCGACGACGCGCTGGTGACGCGATTGTCGGACGCGCACGGGCAGTTGTTCAAGGACCACCATCTGGACGGCGTCCGCCCGTTTCCGGATGCCGCCGCGCTGATCCGGCGCGTCGCGGACGGGGGCCGGCGCGTGGCGCTCGCCTCGTCGGCGAGCCGGGCGGAGCTGGAGCATTACATCGACCTGCTCGGCATCGGCGACCAGGTCGCGGCGGCGACCAGCATCGACGATGTCGAGACCTCCAAGCCGGCGCCCGACATCTTCGGCGTCGCGCTGGCGCGCGTCGCGACGGCGCCCGACCGCGCGATCGTGGTCGGCGACGCGATCTACGACATGCAGGCGGCGCGCACGGCGGGGGCGGGCGCGATCGGGCTCACCTCCGGCTTCTTCGACGCGGGCCGCCTGCGCGAGGCGGGCGCGGGCGCCACCTATGCCGACGTCGCCGACCTGCTCGCGCGCTGGGATACGTCGCCGCTCGCCTGAATGGCGCTCGATAACCCCGTTCGTCCCGAGCGAAGTCGAGGGACCAGCCTGGTACGGTGTCTCGACGTCGCTCGACACGAACGGGTCAGGGTTCAGCCTGAACAGGACAAATTTTAAGCCGCCGCGCCGCCCCGCCGGCCCAGCGCGGCGGCGGCCTGCGTTACCAGCTCGGCGACGATCGCCGCCGCCGGCTCCTCTTGGCGAACCATGCCGACCGACTGGCCCGCCATCACCGAGCCATGCTCGACATCGCCGTCGATCACCGCGCGGCGCAGCGCGCCCGCCCAATAATGCTCGATCTCCAGCTGCGCTTCCGCCAGCGCGACACCCGCCTCATCCAGCCGGCCCGCGACCTCGCGCTGCTTGGCGGTGAACCGCTCGTTGCCCGCGTTGCGCAGCGCGCGCACCGGGATGACGGGCAGGCGCGGATCGAGCTGCACGCTCGCCACCGCGTCGCGGGCGGATGCGCGGATGAAGGCGCGCTTGAAATTGGCGTGCGCGATCGACTCGCTCGCGCAGACGAAGCGGGTGCCGAGCTGCACGCCCGCCGCGCCCATCTCCAGATAGCCCGCGATCGCCTCGCCGCGCCCGATCCCGCCGGCGACGAAGACGGGCACCTGCTCGGCGATCTCCGGCAGCATCTCCTGCGCGAGCACGCCGGTGGAGACCGGGCCGATATGCCCGCCCGCCTCCATGCCCTCGATCACCAGCGCGTCGACGCCCGAGCGGATCAGCTTCCTCGCCAGCGCGAGCGCGGGGGCGAAGCAGATCACCTTCGCGCCCGTCGCCTTGATCGCGTCGAGCGAGCCCTTGGGCGGCAACCCGCCCGCGAGCACGACATGGCCGACGCGGTGACGCCCGCACACCTCGATCAGCGCGAGGAGGTCGGGATGCATGGTGATGAGGTTGACGCCGAACGGCCGGTCGGTGCGCGCCCGCGTCTCGGCGATCTCGCGATCGAGCAGCGCGGTGGTCATCGCCCCGCAGGCGATCACCCCGAACCCGCCCGCGTCGCTGATCGCGGCGACCAGATGCCGCTCGCTGACCCACGACATCGCCCCGCCCAGGATCGCGACCTTCGACCCCAGGAACGCCGCGCCGCGCGCCATCAGCCGGGCGAGGCGGTCGGCGCCGGGCGAAGTGGCGACGGGGGGCGGCGCGAGCGTGTCGGTCATGCCGAGTGGCCTACCGCCCCGCGCCCGTTTCCTGCAAGCGGCGACCTGACCGCTGGACCAGCCACCAAAGGCCGGAGCGGTCGCCCGATCCCATCGCGCAGGCTCCGCGCGACAGCCCGCGACGTCATCCGCGCAGCCGCTAACGGCTCACGTGAGCGCAGGGGCGATCAGATGGCGCCGCTGACGGTTTGCCCGATCCCGGCGCCCGACCTTGCGCCAACACGACGCGCCCGACGGCGCAGCGACCAGCCAATCGCGCCCAGACCGGCCATCATCATGCCCCAAGTCGCCAGCTCGGGCACCGCGGCCGCCGGCGCGTTGACGATGATGTCGTCCAAGCCGAGGCTGGTGGTGGTGCCGGGATAGACCGTGAAGAACACGTGATCGACCGCGCCGAGGACGGCAGGATTGTACGCCGTGAAGTCGGTCGAGGTGATCTGGATGGTCTTGGCGAAGACCGAAGGGCTTTGCCCGGCCGGCGGGTTGTTCAGCGTTCCCGAGATCGCGATGCTGCCGAGGCCGCTCGCCACGAACGAGTCCAGCGTGAACAGACCGCCGTCCGCCCGGAAGATCTGGAAGATGGCGGCCGACGATCCGATGCTGCTGGTCGGCGAGAAGAGCAGGTCATAACTGCCGTTGGCGGCATCGGTGCCCCTCAGGATCGTTCCCGATTGCTTGCTCAACGTGTAGCCGTCCTGCGCATAGGTCGTGACCGATACGCGACCACCGGGCAGGCTGGCGCCGGTCACCGTGTCGAAGTTGATCGTCGCCGCACCCGACGGCGCGGCGGCGGCGACCAGCGCCGCGAGCATCCAAAACTTCATGTGTTCCTCCCATTCGACACGCGATTGCCCATCGCTATGTCGTCCCGGTCGGATCGTTAACTCGTCGTTCATTCGACGACAAGACGCGAAAGTGTCTCAAAAGGGGACGATTCCGAATGTTCGCCCTGAGGTCCATCGGCGCTCGTCATGAAGGCGATCCACGGTGCGGACCTACGTCGCCCTACCCCGCCGCATCCAGCCCGTACGCCGTGTGCAGCACCCGCACCGCCAGTTCCGTCTCGTCCTCGTCGATCAGCACGCTGACCTTGATCTCGCTGGTGGAGATCGCCTGGACGTTGATGCCGCGCTGGCCCAGCGTCGTGAACATCTGGCTGGCGACGCCGGCATGGCTGCGCATGCCCACCCCGACGACGCTGATCTTGGCGACGCGCGTGTCGTGGAGCGCCTCCGCATAGCCGATCGTGCCCTGCCCGCGCGCCAGCACGTCGAGCGACTTCGCCAAGTCCGCCTGCGGCACGGTGAACGTCACGTCCGTCGAGCCGCCGCCGGAATCTCTTGGCGCGTGCGCGACGTTCTGGATGATCATGTCGACGTTGATCCCCGCGTCCGCCAGCGGCGCGAAGATCGCCGCCACCGCGCCGGGCCGGTCGGGCACGGCGGTCAGCGTGATCTTGGCCTCGTTCTTGTCATGCGCGATCCCCGTGATCAGCTGGCGTTCCACGTCGTCAATCTCCTCTTCGGCGACGATCAGCGTGCCGGGCAGCGTGTCGGCCATCGGCGCGCCGGAACCATCGGGCGCCCCGGCGAAGGAGGACAGGACCTGCACGCGCACGCCTTCCTTCATCGCCAGCCCGACCGAGCGCGTCTGCAACACCTTGGCGCCGACGCTAGCGAGTTCCAGCATCTCCTCGTACGTCACCTTGGCCAGCTTGCGCGCGCGCGGCACGATGCGCGGATCGGTGGTGTAGACGCCGTCGACATCGGTGTAGATGTCGCAGCGGTCCGCGCGCATCGCCGCCGCCACCGCCACCGCGCTGGTGTCCGAGCCACCGCGCCCC
>NZ_CAHJWX010000156.1 GCF_903643065.1 Sphingomonas bacterium
CGCGACGAACTGTGACGGCGGTTTAGCCCAGCGAGCCTTGAGCAAGGCAAGTGGTCGGTCGGGCGTCCACGCAAGCGTCAAGGCCGCCAGTACGAGCAGCATCAGCACGAGCAAAACGCCTCCCGCGATCTTCAGGGTCATGGCCATGATCTTCTTCGCCTCCGACTTATCTTTATGAGCGCTATTAAAAAGGAGTCCGTGCGTCAATGGAGGTCGGGCGATCAATCGGGCATATTGCTAAACTGATTGACTGATCTGTAGGAGGTGATAACTGCGAGGATGAACACGTCGCCAAGGAGGGCCAACATGAGCCGGCCGGTTGGGATCCACCACATCGCGCTGTCCACCACGAACATGAAGGAGCAGCTCACCTTCTTCACGCAAGTGCTCGGACTGGAGCTTAAGGCGCTTTTCTGGATGCACGGGGTCAAGGGTGCGTGGCACAGCTTCCTCAAGCTGAACGATAGGAGTTTCCTGTCTTTCGTCCACCTCCCCGCGATGACCGAGGTTCAGAGCGCAATCGGCGTTACGCACGCCGGGAATGCTGGGGGCGTCACCGCGGCTGGCGCGATGCAGCATCTGTCGCTGCGGGTCGACAGTCCTGACGATGTGCTGGCGATGCGCGATCGCATTCGCTCACACGGCATCGCGGTGCTGGGTGACCTGGATCACGGGATGTGCCGCTCGATTTATTTTGCCGGGCCGGAGAATCTAGTATTGGAAATCGCCTGCGCGGGTGATCTTGGCGTCGAACCCAAATCCTGGATCGACCCGGAAGTCGTGGCGGAGGCCGGGATTTCGTCGGATGAGTTGGCGGTAATGCTATCGCCACCACCGTTCCTCCGGCCGCAAACGCCGGTGCCGCAGCCAGAGCACGATCCGGCCAAGCCGTTCCTGCACTATCCGGGCGGTGCCTACGCGCGTCTGCTGGCGATGCCGGACGAGGAGTTCACGCGAAGCTGGAGCGTTCCGCAGCCGCCAGTCAGCGAAGCGGCCTGACATACCCAACTACGGCAGGACACTGCGGATGAACATAGATCTTGGTGGCCGCGTGGCGGTCGTCACGGGTGCTGGCGGCGGGCTGGGGCGCTCGCACGCGCTGGCGCTCGCGCGACACGGCGCTTATGTCGTTGTCAACGATGCCGGCGGCACGCGGGACGGCCGCGACGTGTTGAGCCGTCCGGCCGAAGCAGTCGCGGCCGAGATTCGCGCAGCGGGCGGCGTGGCGCTGGCGAACGATGCAGACGTGACCGACGCCGGCCAGATGGCCGCGATGGTCGCCTTGGCCGAGGCCGAATGGGGCCGTGTCGATATTCTCGTAAACAACGCCGGCATTCTGCGCGACCGGACCTTCGCCAAGATGGATCTCGCCGACTTCCGTGCGGTCGTCGAAGTGCATCTCATGGGCACGGTCAATGCGACCAAGGCGGTTTGGGCGGGCATGTGCGCACGCGGGCATGGCCGTGTGGTCATAACCACGTCGTCCTCCGGGCTGTACGGCAATTTTGGTCAGTCGAGCTACGGCGCGGCCAAGATGGCGCTGGTCGGCCTGATGCGCACGCTTAGTCTGGAAGGTCAGCGTTATGATGTGCGCGTTAACTGCCTTGCGCCATCCGCCGCGACGCGGATGACTGCCGACATCATGACGCCCGACACTCTGGAGCGGCTGTCACCCGACGCGGTATCGCCGACCGTCGTGGCGCTCGCGGCCGACGATGCGCCGAGCGGTGCCATTCTGTGCTCGGGCGCCGGCAGTGTCGAGCGCGCGTTCGTCACGTTGACCAAGGGCATGCGCGTGGTGCCGGGCCCCGATGCGGCCGGGCAGATCCTGGCAGGCCTCGAGTTGTTGTCCGATCGCGCCGGCGAGATGGTCCCGGCCAGCGGCCCCGAGCAGGCGCAGTGGGAGCTGGCTGGTGGGCAGCAAATCAACGAGCAGGCGGCATGACCGGGCCGCAGGCATGAACGCGCCGTCTCCGCAGTCGATCACGGGCGATCATGACGCGTCCGACCAGACGCTCGAGCTGTTCCGAGACGCCGTCTCGCGTTTCCTCGATCGTCACGCGACCGAGCAGGATCTGGAGCGCTGGCGCGAGGCCGGAATGGTCGATCGTGGCTTCTGGCGACTGGCGGGCGAGGCCGGGCTGCTCGCTCCTTCGACACCCGAGGAATGTGGCGGCGCGGGCGTTGACTTCCGTTTCGAGCTGGTAGTGATCGAAGAGCTTGGGCTTCGCGGGCTTGAGGGTTTTGGAGCGGCGGTCCACAGCGGGATCGTCGCGCCCTACCTCATCCACTTCGCGACCGCGGCGCAGCGCCAGAATTGGCTGCCCAAGGTCGTGTCAGGCGATTTGGTGCTGGCGGTCGCGATGACCGAGCCGGGGGCGGGGTCCGATCTCAAGGGCATTCGCACACGCGCGCGCCGAGACGGCGACGACTACCTGCTGAGCGGGCAAAAGACCTTTATCTCGAACGGTCAGACAGCGGACCTGATCGTCGTGGCCTGCAAGACCGAAAGCGACGCGATCTCGCTGCTTGCGGTCGAGACTGTCGATGCGCCCGGCTTCACCCGCGGCCGTAATCTCACGAAGATCGGCCGTGAGGCGCAGGACACGTCGGAGCTGTTCTTCGAGGATGTTCGCGTTCCCGCCGCCAACCTGCTTGGCGGAGAGGAGGGGCAGGGGTTTGCGCAAATGGTCGCGATGCTGCCGCAGGAGCGGCTGGTAATCGCCGCGATGGCACAAGCGATGATGGAGCGCGCGCTGAAATTGACGGTTGATTATACCAAGGAGCGGCGCGCGTTCAGCCAACCTCTGTTTGCGTTCCAGAACACGAAATTTAAGCTGGCCGAGGCGCGGACACAGATCGCCGCCGGGCGCGCCTTTCTCGATAGCTGCGTTGCGCTGCATCTTGCCGGCAAGCTCGACGGGACGATGGCGGCCATGGTGAAACTGTGGATCACGGAGACGCAGTGGAAGGTGATCGACGACTGCCTCCAGTTGTTCGGCGGCTATGGCTATATGGATGAATATCCGATCTCGCGGCTGTTCCGCGACGCGCGGATCGACCGTATTCATGGCGGCGCCTCCGAGATCATGAAGACGATCATCGCCCGATCGCTCTGATCCGCCAGTCGCCGCAAGCAGGAGTTCCTATGCCCGACTTCACCATGACGGTCGATGCCGAGTTCGTCGCTATCATACGGTTCGATGCGATCGGCCGGACGATGAACACCTTGACGGCGGCGGGATGGGACGAGCTGGCGACACTTGTCGCGCGGATCGCGGCCGAACCAGCGATCCGAGGCGCGGCCATCGTCTCCGGCAAGACCAATGGCTTCTGCGCCGGAGCCGATCTTGACGAGATGATAGAATATGCCGGCGTCGCTTCGGCCAGCCCGGCGGCGCGGCAGGCGGCGTATGACGGACTGTTCCGCGCCAACCGGGTTGCGCGCGCGATCGAGACCTGCGGAAAGCCGTTCGCGGCGGTGATCGACGGGTTGGCGCTCGGTGGCGGTTTCGAGCTCGCGTTGGCGTGCCATCATCGCGTGGCCACGGACGATCCGTCGCTGCGGCTCGGGTTGCCGGAGGCGACGATTGGTCTCCTGCCCGGCGGCGGCGGCACGCAGCGCGTCGCGCGGCTGCTCGGCGTCGCCCGCGCGCTGCCGTTGCTCACAGGAGGCAAGCCGGTTGCACCTCGCGACGCGCTCGCGCTCGGGCTTGTCGACGCGCTGACACCGACTGGTGGTGAACTGGCGGCCGCGCGGCGGTGGATCCTGGCGCAGGGCGATCCGGTCGCGCCGTGGGACCGGCCCGGCTTCGTCCTCCCGGGCGGCGTGGACGGTATCGAGATCGTCGATGCGGTGGCGAAAGTGGCGGCGACATGGGGTAGCCACTACACCGCGCAAACCAACATCGTCCGTGCGGTCCGAGAAGGCGTGCGAGTGCCGATGGACGCCGCGATAGAGCTCGAGACCCACTACTTCGTTGACACGCTACAGACTCCCCAGGCGAAGGCGATGATCCGCACGTTGTTCGGCTCGCACCCGGCGTTGCGCAAGGGTGCGGCACGCCCGGCGAGCGGCGAGCGGCGAGCGGTACGGCGGGTTGGTGTGCTCGGCGCGGGTATGATGGGGGCCGGGATCGGCTACGCCCTCGCCAGCGCCGGCATCGACTCGGTGCTCGTCGACGTGAGTCTCGCCGTAGCCGAGAAAGGAAAGGATTATGCGCGGGGCGCAGTCGATCGGCAGGTGGCGAGGGGTTTGATCGCGCGAGGAACCGCCGAAGCGATCCTGGCGCGCATCACGCCGACCTCGGACTATGCGGCAGTCTCGTCCGTCGAGGTGCTGATCGAGACGGTCTTCGAGGATGTCGCGGTCAAAGCTGAAGCGACTGGCAAGGCTCTGGCGCACGCTGGCGCCGACATCCTGTTCGCGTCCAATACCTCGACGTTGCCGATCGGCCGGCTGGCGCAGGCGCATCCGCGGCCGGAGAATTTCCTCGGTATGCACTTCCACTCGCCGGTCGACCGGATGGAGCTAGTGGAGGTGGTGCGTGGCGCAGCGACAGGGGAGGGTGCGCTGGCGCGAGCTGTCGAGCTGGTGCGGCAGATGGGCAAAACCGCTATCATCGCGAACGACTCGCCATTCTTCTACACCTCGCGCGTGTTCGACACCTACATCCGCGAGGGCATGGAAATGCTGGTCGACGGCTTCGCGCCCGATACGATCGATCGTATCGGGCGGCTGACCGGCATGCCGCGTGGACCACTGGAGCTGACCGATGATGTTGCGATCGACTTGGTCGACCGCATCGCCGGCCAACGGCGGCTGCTTCTCGGCGCGGAGGCAGAGCGGCGGAGGTCGGATGACGTCGTCGATATGCTCGTCGCGGCGGGGCGGTTCGGGCGCAAGAACGGCAAGGGTTTCTATGATTATACCGACGGCACGAAGCGTGTGTGGGACGGGCTTGCCGCAACCTGGCCAGTGAGGACGCCGGAGGTGACGTCCGAACTGAGCGACGAATTGCAGCGGCGCTTCCTGCATCGCCAAGCGGTAGAGGCGGCCCGCTGCCTGGCGGAAGGCGTGCTTAAAGATCCGCGCCATGCGGATGTCGGTGCGATCCTCGGCTGGAACTTCCCGCGCTGGACCGGTGGCCCGGTCTCTTACATCGAACAAGTAGGCGTGGCGCGTTTCGTCACGGAATGTGATGCGCTCTCCTTGCGCTGGGGCGATCGTTTCCTGCCGCCGGAGGCGCTGCGCCGCATGGCCGCGTCGGGCAATATCTTCTACCCAGCGCTGTCGTTGCGGCGCGCCGCCGCCTGACGGCGTCGGCATGGGGCGGGGCCGCGCGCCGGCGCTAGACTAGGATGGTGGAATTAGCGGCACCAGCATCGTGCACCGCGACGCTGCTCGCGGAGATGGGCTGGACGCTCCGACGAACCAAGCGGCCGGGGGAGACCGCCGCGTCAGAGCTCATCTCGCTCGGCAAGACGAGCGTTGCCGGACCTCAGATGACGCGGACGGGTGAGCAGATCGCCTCCCTGCGGCTGGGTATGCGACGTTCCTGCCGTTGCATTACGTGCCCGGCCAACCGCATCTAGTGGCTGAAGACGCTTTTTGAAACGACGGGATCGCCAGCTGCGCCCGCACCGCGATCTGGCACGCCACCGTCGCTCTTACCCGCGCTGTTGAGGCAGCGATATCCTCGCGCTTTCGCAGGATGCTGCCCGAAGCGGGCTTAGCAGCCGGTGCCGG
>NZ_CAHJWX010000157.1 GCF_903643065.1 Sphingomonas bacterium
GGCGACCCGCGCGTCGGCGGCCTTGCGCGTCTGCGCGTGCGCCTCGCGCTCGGCCGCGTAGCGATCGCGCCACTTCCTGCCGCCGCCATGGCTGGCGAGCCCGAGCAGCCAGCCGGCGACGAAGATCAGGGCGACGAACAGCCATTGTTCGAGGCTGAAGCTAAACGCGGATGTCACGGGCGGTCCTCCTGTTACGGGACCATAACGACCAGCCCGCCCCTGGGTTGCCGCCGCCCGGATCAGTGGATCAGCGCGTCCTTGATCGAGCAGGCCGCCGGCCCGAGGATGACGATGAACAGCACGGGCAGGATGAACAGGATCAGCGGGATCGTCATGATCGCCGGCAGCCGCGCCGCCTTCTCCTCCGCGCGCATCATGCGTTCGTTGCGGAACTCGGCGGACAGCACCCGCAGCGCGCTGGCGAGCGGCGTGCCGTATTTCTCCGTCTGGATCATGGTCGTCACCACGCCCTTGACCGCGTCCAGGTTGACGCGCGCCGCCAGGTTCTCGAAGGCTTGGCGCCGCTCGGTCAGGAAGCCCAGCTCGATCGCGGTCAGCTGCGTCTCGTCGCCCAGCTCCGGATAGGCGCGGCCCAGTTCCTTGGCCACGCGATGAAAGGCGGCGTCGACGGTCAGCCCGGCTTCGGCGCAGATGACCAGCAGGTCGAGCGCGTCGGGCAGCCCCTTGCGGATCGCGTCGGACCGCTTGGTGATCTTGTTCTTGAGATAGATGTCCGGGAACTTGTACGCGAGGATCGTCACGCCCGCGACGAGGCCATAGCGCTTGAGCGGACCCCAGGTCGGGAAGAAATCGTCGCCATAGACCAGCCAGCTGATGAACGCGCCGAACACGATCGGCAGCACCAGCCGCCCGAAGATCACGGCCACCGCCCATTCCTTTGAACGGATGCCGGCCTGCATCAGCTTGCGCTGCGCGACCTTGAGCTGGCTGTCCTGCAGCACCTTCATCGACGACAGCAGCGAGCGCATCCGGTCGGCGGTGTCGTTGCGCTGCACCAGCTTGGCGCGCCGCTTGGTGGACGCGGTGATGCCCGCCTTGAGCTGCTCGCGCCGGTCGTTGAGCGCCTTGACGCGCTTGGCCATCGGATCGCGCACGGTGGTCGCGGCATAGATGGCGAGCAGCACCGCGAACGCGGCGACGCCCATGAGCAGCGTCGCCACCCACAGCACATCGACGCCCAGGATCGTCGGATGAGGAGGCAAGGGGGTCATCGCTCGCGTCCCATCAGATCTCGAAATTGACCATCTTGGCCATGATGCCCGCGCCGATGCCCATCCACACCAGCCCGCCCAGCCCGGCGATCATCAGCCGCTGGTCGACGAAGAAGTTCTGCATGTAGCTGGCGTTGATGAACCAGATCAGCGTGAAGACGATGAACGGCAGCGAGCCGACGATATAGGCCGACGCCTTTGATTCCGACGACATCGCCTTGATCTTGAGCTTCATCTGACTGCGCTGGCGCAGCACATGGGCGAGGTTGGCGAGCGTCTCGGCCAAGTTGCCGCCGGTCTCGCGCTGGATGGCGATGGTGATGACGAAGAACTGGAACTCGGGCGTGCCGAGCCGGTCGGCGGTGTCCTGCAGCGCCGCGTCCATTGACTTGCCGATCTTCATCTTGTCGACGACCGACCGGAACTCCTCGCCGACGGGGCCGTCCACCTCGTGGCCGACGACCGCCATCGTCTCGCTGATCGGCAGGCCGGAGCGCAGGCCGCGCACCAGCAGCTCGATCGCGTCGGGGAACTTGACGGTGAAGCGGGCGACCCGGCGCTTGATCGTGCGGCCGACCCACCAATGCGGCAGCCCGCCGCCCAGCGCCACGCCGGCCAGCAGCGCGAGCAGGAACGGCAGGTGCTCGACGCGGAGCAGCACCGTCACGATCACCAGCAGGCCGCCGCTCGTCATGCCGTACTGGCTGACGGTCCAGGTCTTGCCGGTCATCGCGAGCCGCCGGCGCAGGTTCTCCGGGTTGGGGAGCAGCTTGCCCACCGCCAGGTCCATGCGCGTGCCCCGGCTGGTGGCGACGCGGCGCATCCGCTCGGTCGCGGCGGCCTCCACGGTGCCGTGCCGCTCGCGCACCCCTGCGAGTCGCCGTGCCTGCGCGCGCGCGGGCGATGGCCCGCCGGCGATGACGTACAGCAGCGCCAGCAGCCCGAGCAGCGAGCCGCCCATCGCGGCGAGTGGCAGGATCGGCATCGGCTCAGGCCTCCGACGGGGAGCGGGGGCGGGTCATTTCCTGGCGCGCTTGCCCATCAGGCCCTTGAGGTCGAACCTGGCCATCAGCGAGCCGCCCTTGCTCTTCTTGCCGGCGGCGTCCGCGTCCTCGGCGGCGCCGGCCAGCGCGCCGATCAGCTCGATCAGCGGCGCCACCGTCTTGGTGGCCTTGCCGGCCTCCGCGAGCGGCTTGCCCAGCTTGGCCGCCTGTGCCGCCAGCCTGGCGTCGAGCGGCACCGCCCAGTCGAGCTTGCGCTCGATGGAGCCCTCGAAATCCTTGCGGCTGATCTCCAGCTGGGCGCTCGCCGCCGGCAGGCGGTTGGCGACGACGTGTACGCTCGTGCCGGGCGCGTTCGCCTTCAGCCAGGACAGGATGCGGATCGTGTCGCGCGCCGCCGCCAGCGTCAGCTCGGTGACGACCACCGCCGCCTGCACGTCGCCGACCAGCGCGGGATGCTGCACCAGCATGGATCGGGGCAGGTCGATGACGGTGCATTCGAACGCGCCGCGCATCTCCTCCTGCAATTGATAGAAGGCCGCGCCGTCGGTCAGCAGCGGCGAGTTGATCGGCGCCTCGGCGGACAGCACCGCCAGCTTGTCGGACGCCTTCACCATCGCGCGCTCGATGAACAGGCCGTCGATGCGGCTGGGGTTCTCGATCGCGTCGGTCAGCCCGCGACCGGGCTCCAGATCGAGCGCCAGCGCGCCCGTGCCGAAATGGACGTCGAGATCGAGCAGCGCGGTGGAGCGCCCCTCCTTGGCCGCGAGCAGCCAGGCGAGCGATGTCGCGATCGTGGACGCGCCGACGCCGCCGCGCGCGCCGATCACCGCGATCGAGAAATGCGGCCGGTCGACCGCCGCGTCCGTCAGCTTGGGCGCGTTCAGCATCGCCTGCGCCGACGCGAACGCGTCGCGCACCATGTCCGCGTGCAGCGGCTTGAGCAGATAGTCCTGGATGCCCGACGCGACCAGATCGCGGTACAGGCGGACGTCGTTCACCTGGCCGGCGGCGATCACCACCGTGCCGGGCTCGCAGACCTCGGCCAGGCCGTTGATATCGGACAGGGGATCGCCCGATTCGGCGAGATCGACGAACAGGATCTGGGGGCTGGCGGACACCGACAGCGTCTGCACCGCGTTGCGCAGCCCGCCCTTGTGGACCTTGTCCACCGACCAGCCAAGCTCGGCCACGATCGGGCGGATCGTCTCGGCGGTGGTGTCGTCGCAGACATAGGCGACGAAGGGATCGCGCGTACCGGCGCCGGCGGGTTTCCAGGGCGCGTTCATCTCACTTGCCTCCCGTCGAAGGCGCCGCGACCGCCGTTCCGCCAGCGCCGAAGGCCTTACGGAACGCCTCGATCGCCCTGGTAGAGCGCGTCGGATCGTTGCCGGTCTCGCTCTCGCCGTGCAGCAGGTCGGCCGGATTGGCGACCATCGCAGCGAGGCTGGTGTTGGTCGCGCAGCCATAATTAGAAGAGGTGTTGCTGTTGTATTCCACCGAGCTGTCGCGGGTGTAATCGGGGCAACCGGGCACAGACGCGGTCATGCGGCTCACCACGACGCGAACGGTGCCGGGAGCGACCGCCGCCAAGGTGATCGGCGCGCCATCGGCAAGCATCAGGCCATAGCCGGCGACGACCCGAGCGACGTCGTCAAGCGGTCCGCGCAGCCCGGCGGGATCGTCGATCGCGACCTTGTCGCCGTAGTGCAGACGCATCGCGTCTAGCCAGGCGCGCAGCCGTTGCGTCTCCCCGCGCGCCAGCCCGTCACCGCTGAGGTCGAGGTCCAGCGAGTAATCCTGACGCGCGACCACTGGTTGGTGCACGGACTCAAGGCCGCGGTTCTGCGTACCCATGCAGCCGCCGATCAAGAGCGCGGGCAGTATGGCGGACAGGAGGAGTGGGTGACGGCGCATGGGCGTGCCTTTCGCGGACGCGATCAATTGGAAAAGCCGGGGGCGGGCGCGGTGCCGCGGCGAGTGGCGCGGGTGTCGGCGCCCTGACGCCGGTCGTCACGGCCCGGCACCGGCGTCGCGGGCACCAGCGCACCCACGGTCGGCGCCGGCGCGGCTGGCACCGCTATCGTCGGCACTGGCCGATGCGCACCGGTCTTGCCGGTGCCCATCTCGCCCAGCAGCAGCCGCTGCGCGTCGGTGGGCGCCTCCAGGCCGTCGGTCGGCAGGACGATATCGGCTGGATTGTTGACCGGCTTAACCAGGTACGGCGTGATGACGATCATCAATTCCGTCTCTTCGCGCCGCCAGCCGTTGGAGCGGAACAGCGCGCCCAGCACCGGCAGGTCGCCCAGACCCGGCGTCTTCTCGATCGAGTTGTTGTGGGAGTTCGACAACAGACCGCCGATCACCATCGACTGGCCGGAGCCAAGCTCCAGTGTCGTTTCCGCGCGCCGGGTCGACAGGGCCGGGATCGTCGTGCCGTTCAGTTGCACCGCGCCCGCCTCCGACAGTTCGGACACTTCGGGGCGAACGTGGAGGGCGATACGCCCGTCCGAGAGCACCGTGGGAGAGTAAGCCAGGCTGACGCCGTATTGCTTATACTCGACCGAGATCGCGCCATTGATGCCGCCCTGAGCGATCGGAATCGGTATCTCGCCGCCGACCAGGAAATTGCAGGTCTCGCCCGACGTGCAGGAGAGATTGGGATTGGCAAGGGTCGAGACCTGGCCGATCGTTTCGCCCAGATCGAGCGAGCCGAGGAGGTCCGTTCCCAGTAGCCGACCGGCCGCGCTGAGCAGCGTGCTGCCGGCGTCGATGGCCGGCTGCGTGAACAGCTTGGAGCCAGGCACGGCGCCGCTGGCGTCCAATGCGATCGGGCGCCCCGCAACGTCGACCGGCGCGCCATTGACATAAGCGGCCGGCGGGACGCCCGGGACATTCGAGATCGTGCCCTGCCGGCCACGGGCGATGCCGAACAGGAAGTTTCCGCTGTCCCGATTGGTCAAGTTCGCGCCGATGTTCTTGGCGAACGAGCGGCTGACCTCGGCGATGCGGACCTGAAGGTTCACCTGCAATGGCGTGGCGGCTTTGAGCCGGGACAGCACCTTGGTGCCGTCGCCGACATAGGCCTGGACCAGCCGCTCGGCCTCCGCCGCGTCCTCCGGCTGCGCCACCGCGCCGGTGAGCAGGACCAGGCCGTTCATCGGCGTCGCGGTGATCCGCGCTTCCGGCATCGCCAGCGCCAGCATCTGGCCGATCGAATCGAGGTTGTTGCCGACGCGGACGGTCGCCGAATAGGCGACGGCGCCGCCCTTCGTCGTGGCGGAGATCGTCGTTTCGCCCGTCTTCTTGCCGAAGATGTAGAGCTGGGTCGGCGAGCGGACCTGGACGTCGGCGACCTGATCGTCGGAGATGAACAGGTCGCTCATCGGCCGGGTCAGCGTCACCAGCCGGCCGCGACCGGTGTTGACCTGGAGCACGGGCGCGGTGGCCGGGCCGACCCGGATGGCCTGCGGGGCCGGGGCGGCCCGCGGCGCCGGAACGGTC
>NZ_CAHJWX010000158.1 GCF_903643065.1 Sphingomonas bacterium
CCAGAATGGCGGCGTAAACCAACGGGGTTATAGCTTAGCTCAGCCGCCAAACTGTCCAAGAAGGCGGGACCACCTCACCTCATATCGATTCCCTGGCGAAGTAGGGCAGTCTAATCGGCTGCCCGATGGGTTGCCAGCAGCTCGGCGCGACGCGCGGTCGGACACGGTTGATCGTCGGCGGGTCATAATCGGCGCCTCGAGTCCCGCTTCTCAACGCCAGTCGGGATGGCCTCGCCCATCTCAATCGTCATGCTTGAGCTGACACATCAACGCTGCTGCTTCAAGCTTAGCGGGCAGCTACCGGCGCATGACATGTCTCCTAGTAGACTGAGTAGCTGGAAGAAGGCTTCTAGAGCTTTCAACTGGTGCGACAGTATCACGGCTACACGCCTTGCCAACTTAAGCGACTTTTAACCATTCGCGTCAGCTATTAAGTTGCAGTGGCCTTGTAAGTTGCCGACGCGGAGACACAGGATTCCCGCTTCGGGGTGCGGACTTGGACCAGTATTTCAGCCAGCACGTCACGGCGCCAGCAAGCCTGGACGACTTGGAAGCACACATCTTGGCGGAAATCGAGACGGTTCAAGCGTCGCACGTTTCTCGCTTACAACGACGATCGATGTTGTTAAGCGGAACCTGTTCGCCCGCCTGCTCGGCCGATCTGGGCTTGGTGCGGGATGTTCCGACGATGCCGCCAGGCCAAAGGTCGTTCGAGACCATCCTGCGCCGACTAGAGCAGCTGATCATGCCGGACCAATATGCCGCTGCTCGCGAGGCTTACATTTCCGAACTGAATCTTGATGATCTGAACGACACGGTTGAACAGTTGCAGAAACTCAATGCGTCACTGCCTGAAGCAGTGACGGCGCTTCTCGAGCTTCGGATTGGCCGTGCTTATGAATTGATAGTGGCGGATCCAGCTTGGCGGCAGCGGCGGATCGACGTTCGCTCACTGCTGGTCGCCATGAGCAAGATCCGCGTGGCCTACTGGCTCCGAACTTTGGCGATGGGCTGCGCGGCGTGGCTTCATCGGCCGTTCGGTTGGGACCCGTTGGATAACGCCGATCGTCCTGGCATAGTTCGCTATGGGCCTGTTTATAAACGCGTGCACCTCGAAAAACGTCGCCTCCAGGCCGTCGTTCAATCGTTCGAGTCCAGAGCGCAGGATATTCCTTGGTCAGAGGTCATCAAGCAGCCACCCGTCGGCTGGATGGACTGCAGTGCTGACGCAGGATCGGATTGGGAAACGATCGCCCACCGCGCCGTAGTGCAGCTTCATCTATGGCACCGCGCCCATGGCGATGACCTTGAGGCGGTCGTTACAAGTAAAGTGAAAATGATCGCCAACTGGCTGGAAGACTCCTCCAATAAGCTGGCTGAAAAGGCGCCCACATCTAAAACTTGGAACGTCAGGGTCGCAAACCTGAGCGGCGCGTCAACGTTGGTAGTTCTCTATCATGCCGCGCGCTACGCCATCGCCTGGACCAACGAGGGTGGCACTAATCGAAGGGACAGGTCCCCTTCGGGCGACGGGAGTGGCATCGACGAACTGATTGATTGGCGGATGACCTCCAAGTTGATGGACGACTACCCACTTCCCAAGCTGGAAAAGGACCGCGGGGTAGCGGTTGGACGCACCTTTACCCTGCTGCGCTACGCCATTGTTGACGATGAGAACATGCTTAGTGGTCGTTTTCAGAAGGCGACGCTGGCAGACGGAAGTGTCACTCACATCAGATCGCAAGCGGACGCCGAGAAAACACATGGCCGCAGACACACTTTCGACGAACTCTGGGGCGCACTCCCTGGCGCTGCATCGATCCCAAATGAGATCAGTCGCGCAGCGAACGTTCGCAAGGTGAAGTCACCGGCCGACATGGAACCGCCGATGGCACTGGCCATGGACCGCGTTCTTGACGACTTCATGGCCGGTGTAACAGCCAGCTGAGTTCAGCTAAGTCCCCACGATTGGGGTAGCCCACATAAGCGTGCGCCGCCGCGCGGGCATCTTGCCCGCATGATCAAAACGCACACCATCGCCGACCAGCTCCGCACGCAGGCAAGTCTCCTGTACGCGTTCGCCTTGCAAGCCGATCCGGTCCTGGAGCACCGGGCCGCCGAACTCGAGAAACTCATTCACGACGCTCAGGCGCGCGAGCACCGCCGGGCGGCGTTCAATGCGCGGGATGCGAGCTGCTATCGCCTGGGCTCGGCATTCGAGCCGACCGGCGGGCTCGACCTCGACCCGGTCGCGGTCGCTGGCCTGATGGCGCTCGGCGCGACCGGGCTCCTGCTGCTGGTCCGCGTGGCGCTCGCGTCGCCCGACGCCAGCCTCGCCGAGCATCTCCGCGCCTTGTTCCGCTCGCGCGCCGGACGCGCCATTCGAGCCTGGGGCGTGTGGTCGCGCTGGCATTGGCTGCGCGCACTTTACTTGCACCAGACCGAGGTCTTCCTGAACTCGCCTTCCGGACGAGACCCGAAAGCGCGGTGGCGCGCCAAACCGCCGACCGCGGAACAGACCTACCTGGTCACCCAGATTTCGTTGGATCTGCAGCTTCAGCCCCGCAGCTTCGCGACCCGGGGTGAGGCGTTCGACTGGATCCAGGCGGCCGGTGGGAACCCGCGGTTCCGGACCGAGGCCGGCAAACCCGACCTCTCCGAGGTTGCGGAGCTGCTCGCGTGACCCCGCTCGACCGCTTCGCAGCAGATCTCGCCAAACTGGCGCGTTCGGCGGCGCGGCTGAAGACGCTCGAGCGCCGTCATCGCGTTCTGGAAACTGGTTTCGCGCGGCTCGAAAAGGAGGCGGCGCGCGAGCATTTTCTCGGCCGGGCTGCGCCCGCATACATAGGCCGGCTCGCGCGCCTCGACCGTTGGATGACCCGCGGCGAAGCCGAGGCGCTCGCCCTGATCGGAATCGTGGTGCCGCTGCTCGCGACGGGTCCGGCCCGTGGCTAGCCTGCCCCGTGAAAGCGAGCTCGCTGCAGCGGAACCGATGGCGGGCCGAACGACGCATTCGTCCACCCGACAGGTCAGGACTGACCTGCCGTGGCAGATCGCACCGCTGGCCGACGAAGCCGACCTGGTTCACCAACATCTGAAAGGTGTTTTGGCGGACCTGTTCGGCGAAACGATATGACGGACGGCTCACGCTGGAACCCGAGCGTTGGTCCAGCGCTCACCAAGTGGCCGTCGTGGACAGGCCTGGAGGAGGAACGATGAAAGGCAAGCTCCGCGCCTATGGCTATGTGCGCGTCAGCGTCGATGAGGAGGCTGGCAACAACGCGAGCATTGCCGCACAGGCCGCCGCAATCCGCGACTATGCCGAGCGCGAAGGTCTGGAGCTGGTCGAGGTGTTCGAAGATCTCGATGTCTCGGGCCGCAAGCTCTCTCGCAAGCAGTTCGACCGCATGATGGGCATGGCGACCTCGCCCGAGCGGCCGGTGCAGGTAATCCTGGTCTATGCGCTATCCCGGTTCGCGCGCCGCCTGCTGACCCAGGTCACGAGCGAACACCGACTGGCCGAGGCGCAGGTCCATCTCGTGTCGCTGACCGAGAACTTCGCGCAGGATGCAACCGGCAGGATGATGCGCAGCGTCGTCGCGATCATGAACGAGAAGTATGCGGCTGACGCTTCCCTGTTTACCCGGCGGGACCGCCGCGGCAATGCGCGTAAAGGATACTTCAACGGTGGCCCGGTGCCGTTCGGCTACGAGGCGCGCACCGTTGCGGTTGACGGCAAGAAGGAGCGCCGCAAGCTGTTCCTGGTCGAAGAGGAGGCTGCGGTAGTGCGGCTCATCTTCGATCTCGCGCTACGCGGGCTCGACGGTCAGCCGATGGGAACACGTAAAATCGCCGAGCACCTCAACGCGAACGGCTACTCGTTGCGCGGGCGCCCGTTCCACAACAGTAACGTCGATGGTATCCTCACTCGCGATCACTATGCGGGCGCCTATCTGGATCGCACCGCTGACGACCAGGGCGTAACACCTTCCGAGCAGGACGCAATCACGGTGCCATGCCCCCAGATCATCGCGCCCGAGTTGATCGCCCAGGTCGCCGCCCGACGCGCAAAGGCTGCACCGCGGGTCACCCCCCCGCGGGTTACCAACTCGCCGGTGCTGCTCACCGGACTAGCGCACTGCGGCAGCGACGGGTGCCGATCTGGGCTGACTATCCGCACTGGCAAGGGAGGCCAGTACGGCTACTACACCTGCAACGCCAAGGCGACCGCAGGCGCGGCGCGCTGCGATGGCAAGCCGATCCGCCAGGACGCGCTCGATGCCATCGTGCTCGATACGCTGCTGGAGCGGGTGCTCGAGCCCGAGCGGCTGAAGCTGCTGCTCGCTCAGGTGCTGGAGCGTTCTGACGCGGCCGACCAGCGCCGCCGGTCGGACCTCGACCGGGTCCGGCGCGAGAAGGTCACCGCCGAGACCCGGCTTGGCCGCCTCTACGGGCTGATCGAGGAAGGGCTCGCCAGCGCACGGGACTCGCTGTTCGCCGAGCGGTTGGCCGAGCACCGGAACGCGATCGCCCGGCTCGGGGCGAGCGAGCGCAGCCTCTCGGGGCAGCTCGCTGCCGGGAAGCGCCGGATCGACGAGGCGACGGTGGAGCGGTTCGGCACCATGCTTCGCGACCGGCTCACTATCGGCGATGCCGCGCTGCGCCGGAACTATGTGCGCCTGTTCGTGTCCGACATCACCGTCTCAAACGCGGAGATCACCATCGCGGGCACCCGTGCCGCCCTTGAGGCGGCGGTCTCGCACGGCGAGCGCCCCGGCACACCAACGGTGCCCAGTTTTGACCGGGAGTGGTGCCGCCTACAGGACTCGAACCTGTGACCCCCGCATTACGAATGCGATGCTCTACCAGCTGAGCTAAGGCGGCGCGGTCCGTTGGACCTGCTGGACGAGACCTACCTAGCCCGGCCGCCCGGGCGTGGCAAGCGGCGACGATTTACGGAGCGTTTACTACGGCCGGTGCATGGCTCGTCCTGGCGAGTGGCGAAGGATGGCGGACCGTGGGAGCGATGGACGTTGACGGGTGGCAGGCCGCCCGCGCCGAGACGGAGGCGGGCGGCGGCGACGACCAGCTGCTCGACATCGGTGGTGACGAGCGGCGCATGCACGTGCGCGCGTACAATCACTGGGTGTCGCTGTTGAAGGGGCGGCCCTATCCGTCGATCGAGAATCTCGATCCCGCGTCGATCGCCGATTTCGGCCAGAACTCGGTGCTGCTCGATTTCACGGCCGGGCTGGACGACCCGCGCGTCTCCTTTCTGGGGCGCGCGCTGCGCGAGGAATGCGGGCTGGCGGGCGGCATCGCGCGGATCAGCGAGGTGCCGGGCCGTTCGCTGCTGTCGCGGCTGACCGACCATTACCTGCAGATCATCGCCAACCGCGCCCCGATCGGCTTCGAGGCGGAGTTCGTGGGCCAGCGTGGGCGGCCGACGCTGTACCGGGGCATCCTGATGCCCTTCTCGTCGGATGGCGAGCAGATCGACTTCATCTATGGCGTGATCAACTGGAAGGAGCTGGTCGACGCGGTGACGCAGGACGCGCTCGCCGCCGAGCTCGCCGCCGCCATGCCGCCCGGCGCCGCCGCACCGGTCTGGGCCGATGGCCCGGGCGCCGACACCGCCGGCCCGGATGGGCGCGATCCGGCTAGCCTCGATCATCGCCTCGCGATCGCGCGGGAGAGTGCCGCCGCCGTGCGCGCCGCCGACA
>NZ_CAHJWX010000159.1 GCF_903643065.1 Sphingomonas bacterium
CCGCTTCATCGCGGCCGGGATCGCGCCGGGGGATCGCGTCGCGCTGGTGGCGGAGACCGGGCCGGACTTCGCCGCGCTGTTCTTCGGCGCCGTCTATGCCGGCGCCTGGCCCGTGCCGCTGCCGCTGCCGACCTCGTTCGGCGGGCGCGACAGCTATGTGGAGCAATTGCGCGTGCAGCTCGACAGCTGCGCCCCCGCGCTGCTCGTCCACCCGCCCGAGCTGACCGACATGGGGCACGCCGCCGCCGCGCTGGCGGGCGTCGCGCACGCCGACTGGGCGGAGCTGGCCACCCGACCCGCGCCCGACGCCGCGCCCCCGATCGCGCGCGGCGACGACATCGCGTACCTTCAATATTCCAGCGGCTCGACGCGCTTCCCGCACGGCGTCGCGATCACCCACGCGGCGCTGCTCAACAATCTGGCGGCGCACAGCCATGGCATGGCGATCGACGGGGACGATCGCTGCGTCTCCTGGCTGCCCTGGTACCATGACATGGGGCTGGTCGGCTGCTTCCTGTCGGTGATCGCCAACCAGGTCTCGACCGACTATCTCAAGACGGAGGACTTCGCGCGGCGTCCGCTCGCCTGGCTCGACCTGATCAGCCGGCACGATGGCCACACGCTCTCCTACTCGCCGACCTTCGGCTACGACATCTGCGCGCGGCGCGTCGGCGCGCAAACGCCGGTGGCGGAGCGGTTCGATCTGTCGCGCTGGCGCATCGCGGGCAACGGCGCGGACATGATCCGCCCCGATGTGATGCAGGCGTTCGTGGATGCCTTCGCGCCCGCCGGCTTCCCGGCGTCGGCCTTCCTGCCCTCCTACGGCCTGGCCGAGGCGACGCTCGCGGTGACGCTGATGCCGCCGGGCGAGGGCATCCGCATCGAGCTGGTTGAGGAGACGCAGCTGTCGGGCGGCGGCGCGCTGGGCGGCGCGGACGGGCCGCGCCCGCAGCGCTTCCGCGCCATCGTCAATTGCGGCAAGCCCGTGCGCGACATGCGCGTCGAGATCCGCGAGGAAGACGGCGCCGCGCTGCCCGAGGGCGCGATCGGCAAGGTATGGTGCAGCGGCCCGTCGGTGATGGTCGGCTATTTCCGCGATCCCGACGCCACCGCCGCCTGCCTGGCACCCGATCCAGCCGGCGCGACGATTTGGCTCGATACCGGCGACATGGGCTATTTGTCGGACGGCTACCTGTTCATCGTCGGCCGCGCCAAGGACATGATCATCGTCAACGGCCGCAATCACTGGCCGCAGGACATCGAATGGGCGGTGGAGCAACTGCCCGGCTTCAAGGCGGGCGATATCGCCGCCTTCGCGATCACCACCCCGGGCGGCGAAGAGACGCCCGCCGTGCTGGTCCAGTGCCGCTTCTCCGACGCCGACGAGCGCCTGCGCCTGCGCGACCTGATTCGCGAGCGCGTCCGCGCGGTGACGGGCATGAACTGCGTGATCGAGCTGATCCCCCCCAAGACGCTGCCCCGCACCAGCTCGGGCAAGCTCAGCCGCGCCAAGGCCCGCAACCTGTACCTCAGCGGCGATATCAAGCCTTACGCGATGGCGGCGTGAGCGCCGCGCCGCGTCAGTAGCGACTTGACCGGATCCGGATGCCGACGCCGAAAACCACGACCGCGACGAACGCCGCGCCTAGCAACAGCGGCCCCAGCACGGGAAACCAGAGTTGCCAGAAGCCGCCGGCGGTCGCGGTGCCGGCCGGGTCGGCGGGATCGTAGATCAGGCGAACGGGCGTTCCCACCGGCCGGGCGCCCATCCCGTTCTGGCGATAACGGATCACCGCGCCGCCGGCGGCGCGGAACTCGATAGCGGGATGCGCCGTCGCCGTCACCACATGGCCGGTGGCGGTGCTCGCGCGTTGTACGAAGCGCGCCGTGGTCCAGCCTTGCCAGGCGCCGACCAGCAGCGTCGCGATCCCGATCAGCAGAAAGATCGCCGCACCCACTCTGCTATCCCTGTTCTCGCCGGTCACGCCCGCCTCCTCAGCCCTGCGGCCACATATAGCCGAGCTGGCCGGTGATGCCGGCGCTCGCCTGCACGCCGACGTTCCAACCGCGCGACAGGATCATCCCCCGGCACCGCAGCGGCGGCGCCAGTAGGCCCAGCACAGGGCTGCTGTGCATCGCCGCCGTGATCGCCAGCCACATTGGATCGATGCCGACCAGCATCGCCGACCCGGAATAGCCCAGGATCAACCCGGCGCCGGCATCCACCACGCTGCAGATGCCCTTGAAATCATCGATGGCCAGCTCGTCGTGCGGGCAGTCGCCCATCACGTACACCGCGCCGTGATTCCAAAATGCTTCGGGCGCGATGTTGCCGCCGACGTGATCGGACAGCCCGTGCGGATCAAGCCTGCCGGGATTGATACGTCCGATCTTGGGGATCTTGCGAATGCCGATGCTCAGCCCCAAGCCCGCCGCCCCGTAGCTGAAGCGTCGCTCCACGCCCTCCGGGTCCGCCAACACCACCGTGCCGCCGCTAGTAGCGACGAACTCAATGCCGAGCCCTCCAGTGCCTGAGGTGGTGAAAGTCCACCGGCTTCTACGCTTCACCGTCGTCGGTGGGTAGATCATCGCGACGTTCCGATCGTTGATGACCCGGACGATAGCGAGCGACCATGGAAACGCCAGCCCCAGCTTCGAACGCCGATCGCTCGCCCGCCGTCTGATCGACTCCTCGGAAGCAACCATCCGATAACCTTCGCCTGTTAAGGCGCGTGCTCGTGAACGCCGGCCCTTCTCCCCGCGCGCCGGTGGCGCAGATCGGATTTGCCGCGCTGCTGGGCCTGCGCGACGGGCCGGATCGCGCCGAATGGGGCGCGATCCGCGCGGCGCAGCTGCATGCCGGGCGGGAACTGGCCTTGTTCATGCTCTGCGCCAGCCTGCTCGCCGCCGGCGCCACCACCGCGCTGTTCCACCCCACCGTGCCGCCCTGGCTGCTCGGCGGCTGGGCCGGCCTCGCGGCGCTCGTCTCGCTCGGCGTCGCGCTTCGCCGCCTCGCCACGCGGCACCGCCGCGATGGCCATGCCACCACCGACGACCTGCGCGTCACCGCGTGGGAGGGCGCGCTGCTGGCGATCGTCTGGGCGTTGCCGCCGCTCCTGTTCCGGGCGCCGCTCGAATCGCAGCAGGCCTATGGCCTGTGGCTGATCCTGTCGGTGCTGATGAGCGCCGCCGCGCTCGCCATGGCGCCGCTCGCGCTCGCGACGTTGGTGTTCCTGGGAGGACTCGCCATCGCCGTCGCCGCGCATCTGGCGCTGGGCGGCGCCGATGCCGCCGCCAGCGCGACGTTGCTGTTCGCCGGCATCCTGGGCTGCACCTGCGTGTTGCGCGCCCGGTCGTTGGTGGTGATCCGCGCCAGCCAGCTCGCGCTGGAGGAGCGCGACGAGACGGTGAGCCTGCTGCTGCGCGAGACGGAGGATCAGGGCGCCGACTGGCTGTGGGAGACCGACGCAGCGCGGCGCGTGGTCAACGCGTCGGCGCGGTTCGCCTTCGCCTGCGGGCTGGACCTGCTCACGATCAACGGCATGCCGTTCCTGCAGGTGCTCGCCGGCCCGACCTGGGAAACGGGCGAGTTCGCCAGCGCGTTGCGGACGGTGGCGCAGAAGCTGAAGGCGCGCGAAGCCTTTCGCGACCTACGCCTGCCCGTCCACATCAACGGTGAGGAGCGCTGGTGGGAGATCGCCGCCAGCCCCCGCGTCGACGATCGCGGCGTGTTCGTCGGGTTCCGCGGCGTCGGCTCGGACGTGACGGAGCAGCGCCAGTCCGCCGACAAAATCAACCGCATGGCGCGCTTCGACACGCTGACCGGTCTGCCCAACCGGCTGCTGATCAACGAAACGCTGCAGCGCGCGATGGCGGAGGCCGAGCGGTGGAGCCGGCGCTGCGCGTTCATGATGATCGACCTCGATCGCTTCAAGGCGGTCAACGACACGCTGGGCCACCCGGTCGGCGATCGGCTGCTGAGCCGCGTGTCGGAGCGGCTGTCGCAACTGACGGGCGACAACGAGCTCTGCGGCCGGCTGGGCGGGGACGAGTTCGCGGTGGTGGTGCGCGACGCCACCGACACCGCCGCGATCGAGAAGCTCGCCAAGGCGATCATCGACGCGCTGTCGCGCCCGTACGAGATCGACCAGCACACGCTGTATATCGGCGCATCGGTGGGCCTCGCCACCGGCCCGCGCGACGGTCGCACCGCCGAGATGCTGATCCGCTCCGCCGACCTGGCGCTGTACCGCGCCAAGGACGCGGGGCGCGGCGTGTTCGTCGCCTACGACCCCGCGCTGCACCTCCAGGCGGAGGAGCGGCGCACGCTGGAACTGGCGCTGCGCCAGGCGCTAGCCAAGGGCGAGATGCACCTTCATTACCAACCGGTGGTGGACGCGGACACCGGCCGGCTGACCGGGTTCGAGGCGTTGCTGCGCTGGCAATCGGCCCAGTTCGGCAACGTGTCGCCCGCCAAGTTCATCCCGCTGGCGGAAGAAGCGCGGCTGATCGGGCCGATCGGCGAATGGGTGCTGCGCACCGCCTGCCTGGAGGCCGCGCGCTGGCCGGCGCCGACGCGCATCGCGGTCAACGTCTCCGCCGAGCAGCTCCAGAACCCACCCTTCGTCTCGACGGTGACGAGCGCGCTGGCGAACAGCGGCCTTTCCGCCGAGCGGCTGGAGCTGGAGGTCACGGAAAGCGTGTTCATGCACGAGGAGCTGGGTGCCACCAAGGTGCTCGACCGCTTGCTCGATCTGGGCATCAAGCTCAGCCTCGACGATTTCGGCACCGGCTATTCGTCGCTGGGCTATCTGTCGCGCACGCGCTTCTCGACGATCAAGATCGATCGCGGCTTCGTTAAGGGTGCGGCGAAGGGCGTGCGCGAGGCGCTGGCGATCATCCGCGCGGTGGTGGCGCTCGCCGACAGCTTGGGCATGGCGACCACGGCGGAGGGGGTGGAGACGGAGAGCGAGCACCGGCTGGTGCAGGAGCTGGGCTGCGCCAAGGTCCAGGGCTTTTATTTCGGCCGCCCGCTCCCCGCCGCCGAGGCCCGCGCGCTGGCGATGCGCGAAGGCGTGGAGCGCGAGCGTACGGCGGCGTGAGGCTACTCACATCCTCCCCGCGCGGGGCGGTGGCGCGCGGCGCCGCCGCGTGACGGAAAAGGTCCGGGGCTGGGTGCCACGGCGCCCGGGTCGTCACTTGCAGGGATCATGCCCCCAGTTCATCAGCGAGTAACGCCAGCGCGAATGCTCGATGTCCTCCGCCGGCCCGCCCTGCGCCAGGTGACGGTGCACATAGCCCGTCACCTTCTTCATGTCGGCCAGGTCGGCGTCGTTCAGCTCCGCCTTCTTCTTGCGCAGGATGGCGACGATGCGCGCGCCCTCTCGGTGCCCGACGCTCTCGCCCGGCCCCTTGCCGTCCGCACCCTTCCAGCCGACCGCCTGGCTGTCCTCGGTATCGAGCCACGTCTCCAGCGCGGCGGGCGTCATGTTCACCGCCTCGCGGAAGGCCTTCTCGATCGCCGCCTGATCCTCATCCGCCATCGTGTCGTCCTCCTGGGCGCCTAACGGCCCGCCCGGCTCAGGGTTGCCAAGCGAGCATGCCGGCATAGGTCTGGGGCGGCGCGGGCAGCGTCGCGCGCGCCCAGGCGCCCGTGAGCACGACGAGCGCCAGCGCGGCGCTCGCCGACCGG
>NZ_CAHJWX010000160.1 GCF_903643065.1 Sphingomonas bacterium
GGAAGGGCCGGTGGCCATCCGCGTCGGCCTGTTGATCGAGGGGCGCCAGCCGGTGCGCGAGGGCGCGGCCGTGCTCGATGCCGATGACAGCGAGGTCGGCCGCGTCACCTCGGGCGGCTTTGCGCCGACCGTCGGCGCGGCCGTGGCGATGGCCTATGTTCCTGCCGCGATGGCCACGCCGGGCACGCGCGTCCGCCTTGCCCAGCGCGGCAAGGTCCACGCGGCGACGGTCACGCCCATGCCTTTCGTCCCCCACCGCTACGTCCGCGCGAGGAAGCCCTGAGATGAGCCGCTATTTCACCACCGAGCATGAATGGATCGAGGTCGACGGCGAGGTCGGCACGGTCGGCATCACCGACCATGCGCAGCATCAGCTGGGCGATGTCGTGTTCGTCGAGACGCCGGCGGAAGGCCGCGCGCTGACCCGGGGCGACGAGGCGGCGACCGTCGAATCGGTCAAGGCCGCGTCGGACGTCTACGCGCCCGCGTCCGGCACCGTGCTCGAGGGCAATCCCGCGCTCGCCGACACTCCCGAGCTGGTCAATACGGACCCGGAGGGCGAGGGCTGGTTCTTCCGGATCACGCTGAGCGATCCGGACGAGGTGGGCGAGCTGATGGACGAAGCGGCCTATGAGGCGTTCGTCGCGAAGCTGTGATCCCGAACGTCACCCTGAACTTGTTTCAGCATCCATGCGCGATGGCCCGTTCAATGGGTGGCGGCCCGTTTGACAGGCCTCGCGCATGGACCCTGAAAACAAGTTCAGGGTGACAATGTCCTTCGATCCGTGCGGAGAACCAGATGCGTTACCTCCCCCTGACCGGCCATGATCGCGAGGCGATGCTCGCCGCGATCGGCGTTCATTCGGTCGATGACCTGTTCGCCGATGTGCCGGCGGCGGCGCGGCTGGACGGGCCGATCGCTGGCCTGCCGGGCCACGCCACCGAATTGGCGGTCGAGCGGCACATGACCGCGCTCGCGCGGCGGAACACCGTCGCGGGCGAGGTGCCCTTCTTCCTGGGCTGCGGCGCCTATCGGCATCACGTTCCCGCCAGCGTCGATCACCTGATCCAGCGCGGCGAGTTCCTGACCGCCTATACGCCCTACCAGCCCGAGATCGCGCAGGGCACGTTGCAGATGCTGTTCGAATTTCAGACGCAGGTCGCGCGCCTGCTCGGCACGGATGTCGCCAACGCCAGCATGTATGACGGGTCGACCGCTTGCTGGGAGGCGATCGCGATGGCGCGGCGGATCACCCGGCGCGGCAAGGCGATCCTGTCCGCCGGCCTGCATCCTCACTACGTGTCGGTCGCGAAGACGATGGCGAAATACACCGGCGACGTGCTCGACACCGCGCTGCCCTGGCTGGTGCCGAAAACCGACCTCGACCGGCTGATCGCCATGATCGACGACGACACGAGCTGCGTCGTCGTCCAATATCCCGACATCCTCGGCCGCTTCGCCGATCTGCGCCCGCTCGCCGACGCCTGCCATGCCAGAAAGGCGCTGCTGATCGCCGTCGTCACCGAGCCGGTCGCGATGGGCGCGCTGGTCAGCCCGGGCGAGATGGACGCGGACATCGTCGTCGGCGAAGGCCAGTCGCTGGGCGTCGGGCTTCAGTTCGGCGGCCCCTATGTGGGGCTGTTCGGGTGCAAGGAACGCCATGTCCGCCAGATGCCGGGGCGACTGTGCGGCGAGACGGTGGACGCCGCTGGCCGGCGCGGCTTCGTGCTGACCCTGTCGACGCGCGAGCAGCATATCCGGCGCGAGAAGGCGACGTCCAACATCTGTACCAACTCCGGCCTGTGCGCGCTCGCCTTTTCGATCCACATGACGCTGCTGGGCGAGGCGGGGCTGCGGCGGCTGGCGGGGCTCAACCATGCGGGCGCCTGCCACGCGGCGGAGCGGCTGGCCCGGGTGCCGGGCGTCGAGCTGGTCAACGACACCTTCTTCAACGAGTTCACGCTCAAGCTGCCGGTCGAGGCGCGCCCCGTGGTACGCACGCTGGCGGGGCGCGGCGTGCTCGCGGGCGTGTCGTTGGGGCGGCTCTATCCGGGCGAGGCGGCGCTGGCCCAGGGGCTGGTCGTCGCGGTGACGGAGACGACGACGACCGACGACGTGGAGGCGTTGGCGACGACGCTGACGGAGGTGTTGGCGTGATCCACTCTCCGTTCGTCCCGAGCGACGTCGAGGGACAGGTCTGGTTGCGACGTGCCGAAAGTGCCTCGACTTCGCTCGGCACGAACGGATTTGGGCTGGAGGTATCCGCATGAGCGCGAACACAAGCGGCTGGCGTCCCGAGATGACGCCCGGCAAGGCCGATGCGCCCACCACCACGGGCAACAAGGCGCTGATGCTGGAGGAGCCGTTGATCTTCGAGATCGGCTCGACGCGCACCACCGGCGTCGACTTCGCCGATGGCGATGTCCATCATGATCGGCTGGGCGGGCTCACCCGCAAGGCGCCGATCGGCCTGCCGGGGCTGAGCGAGCCGGAGACGGTGCGGCACTACACGCGCCTGTCGCGCCAGAACTACGCGATCGACCTGGGCCTGTTCCCGCTCGGCTCGTGCACGATGAAGCACAACCCGCGATTGAACGAGAAGATGGCGCGGCTGCCCGGCTTCGCCGACATCCACCCGCTCCAGCCCGTCGACACGGTGCAGGGCGCGCTGGGCGTCATCAACGAGCTGGCGATGTGGCTGATCAAGCTGACCGGCATGGCGGGCGTGGCGATGACGCCCAAGGCGGGCGCGCATGGCGAGCTGTGTGGCATGTTGTGCATTAAGGCGGCGTTGGCGGCGCGGGGCGAGGGCGGGCGCAAGGTGGTGCTGGTGCCCGAGAGCGCGCACGGCACCAATCCCGCCACCGCCGCCGTCGCCGGCTTCACCGTCGAGGATATTCCGGCGACGGCCGACGGCCGCGTCGACCTCGCCGCGCTGGAGGCGCGGTTGGGGCCGGACGTGGCGGGGATCATGATCACCAACCCCAACACCTGCGGCCTGTTCGAGCGCGACCTCAAGAAGATCAGCGACGCCGTCCACGCGGCCGGCGGCTATGTCTATTGCGATGGCGCGAACTTCAACGCGATCGTCGGCAAGGTGCGCGCCGGCGATCTCGGCATCGACGCCATGCACATCAACCTGCACAAGACCTTCTCGACGCCCCATGGCGGCGGTGGCCCGGGCTCGGGCCCGGTGGTGCTGTCGGCGGCGCTGAGCGCGTTCGGGCCGCTGCCCTATACCGCGCGGACGGCGGACGGCTACGTCCACCTCGTCGAGGAGGGTGACGCCGACGCGTTCTCGGCCGAGCATTACGACGGTGCCGTCACCTGCTTGGGCCGGATGACCGCCTTCCATGGCCAGATGGGCATGTTCACCCGCGCGCTGACCTATATCCTGTCGCACGGCGCCGATGGCCTCCGGCAGGTGGCGGAGGACGCGGTGCTCAACGCGAACTACGTCCTGCGCGGCTTGGCCGACGTGCTCGACGCGCCGTTCGCCGGCTCTGGTCCCTGCATGCACGAGGCGCTGTTCTCCGACGAAGGCTTCGCCGACGGCTTCTCGACACTGGACGTCGCCAAGGGGCTGATCGACGAGGGCTTCCACCCGATGACGGTCTACTTCCCGCTCGTGGTGCACGGCGCGATGCTGGTGGAGCCGACCGAGACGGAGTCGAAGGCCGCGCTCGACCAGTTCATCGCCGCGCTACGCTCGGTGGCGCAGCGCGCGAGGGCGGGCGACGCGTCGCTCAAGACCGCCCCGCATTTCGCCCCGCGCGCGCGGCTGGACGAGACGCTGGCGGCGAGGCGGCCGATGCTGGTGTGGAAGGAGCCGGGAGCGGATTGACACTTGTCCCTCTCCCCTTGCGGGAGAGGGAGGGGCCCGCTGCCGAAGGCAGTGGGAGGGTGAGGGGGCGAGCCGCAGGCTCGCGGCGCTGGTGCGCCGCACCCCTCATCCGTCTCGGCTGCGCCGAGCCACCTTCTCCCGCAAGGGGAGAAGGAGAACGATCACCCCACGTTCAGCCCGACATTCAGATTGCCGCGCGTCGCGTTCGAATATGGGCATACCTCGTGCGCCGCCGCCATCAGCTTTTCCGCATCGGCCGTGTCGACGCCGGGCAGCGTCGCGGTCAGGTCGGCGGTGATGCCGAAGCCGCCTTCCTCGCGCGGGCCGAAGCCGATCTCCGCCGTCACCGTCGCGTCGCCGGGCACCGACACGCCGACCTTGCCGCTCACCGCCTTCATCGCGCCCAGGAAGCAGGCGGCATAGCCGGCCGCGAACAGCTTTTCCGGATTGGCGCCCGCATCCGAGCTGCCGCCCATCGCCGGGGGCAATGTGAGCGTCACGTCCACCGCGCCGTCGGGCGTGCGCGCGGACCCGTCGCGCCCGCCGGTGGCGGTCGCCTGCGTCTTGTAGATCACGTTCACCGCCATCGTCCGTCTCCTTCGGATCGGCACATAGGTTCGCGTCAGGACGGCGGGTAGGGGCTCTTGCCGCCCTCGGCGATGAAGCGGTCGATCCGCGCCTCCACCACCGGCAGCGGCACGGAGCCCAGCGACAGCACGGTGTCGTGGAATGCGCGCACGTCGAAGCGCGGCCCCAGTGCGACCTGCGCCTTGGCCCGCGCGCGGCGGATCGTCATTTCACCCAGATAATAGGACAGCGCCTGGCCGGGCCAGCCGATATAGCGGTCCACCTCCGTCTTGATCTCCTGCTCGGACAATGCGGTATTGTCGCGCAGATAGGCCTGCGCCCGTTCGCGGCTCCAGCCCTGCGCGTGAAGGCCGGTATCGACCACCAGCCGCGCGGCGCGCCAGGCCTGGTAGGAGAGCATCCCGAACCGCTCATAGGGCGTCTGGTAGAAGCCCATCTCGTCGCCCAGCCGCTCGCAATAGACGGCCCAGCCCTCGCCATAGGCCGAGATATAGCTCTGGCGACGGAAGGGCGGCAGCGCGGTGTTCTCCGCGGCCAGCGGGATCTGCATCGCGTGGCCGGGCGCGCTTTCGTGCAGCGTCAGCGCGGGGAGCTGGAACAGCGGCCGCGATGGCAGATCATAGGTGTTGACCAGATATTGTCCCGGCCCGCCGCGCCCGGCGGTGTAATAGGGCGCGATTTCGGGCGGGACGGGCACGATCGCGAAGCGGCGGCGCGGCAGGCGGCCGAACCATTGGTCGGCGATGCCGTCGAAGCGCTTGGCCTCCGACGCCGCCTCCTTCAGCAACTCGTCCGCCGTCCTGGCGTAGAAGCGCGGATCGGTGCGCAGGAAGTGGAGGAAAGCGGGCAGGTCGCCGGTGAAGCCCGCGTCCGCCCGGGTCTTCTCCATCTCGGCACGGATGCCCGCCATCTCGTCGAGGCCGATGCGATGGATCGCGTCGGGGGCGAGGTCGAGCGTCGTGTAGACGCGGATGCGGCTGCGATAATAGGCGGCGCCGTCGGGCAGGCTCGCCGCGCCGATCGCGGGCTTGAGCCCGGGGAAGTAGGTCTCGCGCAGGAAGGCGAGCAGCCGCCGGTGCGCGGGGATGACCACCGCGGCGATCGTGCGCCGCGCCTCGTCCTGCAGCTGGGCGCGGTCGGCGAGCGTGGCGGTCAGTTTCGCGAACGGCTGAAAGAAGACCGTCGCGTCGGGCGTGGCCGCGCCCGCCACGGCGGCCACCGGCTGGTCGCGCCCGGTCATCACCACCG
>NZ_CAHJWX010000161.1 GCF_903643065.1 Sphingomonas bacterium
GCGCCGGCGCCAGTTCGGTGGCGGCGAGCTTGAGCGTGGTGCCGGCATAGGACAGCCGCACCGGGCGCGGATGATGGCCCATGCGCGTCGCGGCGATCCGCGCGATCTGCGCGGTCAGGTCCGGCCGGATCGCCAGGATCGCGCCGCTCGCCGGATCGACGAACCGTACCGCGTCCGCCAGCGCGCCCGATTTGAGCCGCGTCGCCAGCGCGTCCGCGCCTTCGGCGAGCGGCGGATCGGCGCGCTCATAGCCATAGGACGCCGCGACCCCGAGCACGCGCGCCTCCAGCGCGGCGGCGGCGTCGGCGTGCGGCGGCAGGCGATCGTGGAAGCCGGCGGGAAGAAGGGTCATGGGAGGAGGCAATAGGCAATAGGCAACAGGCAGTGAAGGCGCTTTGCCCATTGCCCATTGCCTATTGCCTCTGACTCAAAACCGCAGCCCCATCGCCGTCCTCACCCCCGGCAGCGCCTTGACCCGGGCGAGCAGGTCCGCCGGCACCGCCTCGTCGACGCTGAGCAGCAGCACCGCCTCGCCCCCCGCCGCGCGGCGGCCGAGATGGAAGGTGCCGATATTGACCCCCGCCTCGCCCAGCAGCGTGCCGAGCCGCCCGATGAAGCCGGGTGCGTCCTCGTTGACGACGTACAGCATCGGGCCGGCGAGGTCCGCCTCCACCTTGATCCCGAACAGCTCGACCAGGCGCGGCGCGGTGTCGGCGAACAGCGTGCCCGCGACCGAGCGGTCGCCCGCCTCGGTCGAGACGGTGACGCGCAGCAGCGTGTGGTAATCGCCCTCGCGCTCGGTCCGCACCTCGCGCACCGTCAAGCCGCGGTCGCGCGCGAGGACGGGGGCGTTGACCATGTTCACCGTCGCGGTCTGCGTGCGCAGATAGCCGGCGAGCACGGCGGCGGTGATCGGCTTGGCGTTGAGCGTCGCCGCCGCGCCTTCCGTCTCCACCGCGACGCCGCGCACCGCGCCGGTGGTAAGCTGGCCGACCAGCCCGCCCAGCCGGTCGGCGAGCGCCATATAGGGCTTGAGCTTAGGCGCTTCCTCCGCCGACAGCGACGGCATGTTGAGCGCGTTGGTGACGCCGCCCGCGACGAGGAAGTCGGCCATCTGCTCGGCGACCTGGATCGCGACGTTGACCTGCGCTTCCGTCGTCGACGCGCCCAGATGCGGGGTGGAGACGAAACCGGGTGTGCCGAACAGCGGCGAGGCGGTGGCGGGCTCGGCGACGAACACGTCGAGCGCGGCGCCGGCGATGTGGCCCGAGTCCAGCCCCGCCTTGAGCGCCGCCTCGTCGATCAGCCCGCCGCGCGCGCAGTTGATGATCCGCACGCCCCTCTTGGTCCTGGCGAGCGCGTCGGCCGACAGGATGCCGCGCGTCTGATCGGTGAGCGGCGTGTGCAGCGTGATGAAGTCCGCGCGCGCGAGCAGCTGGTCGAGCTCGACCTTCTCCACCCCGATCTCCACCGCGCGCTCGGGCGTCAGGAACGGGTCGAACGCGATCACCTTCATCCGCAGGCCGCGCGCGCGATCGGCGACGATCGAGCCGATATTGCCCGCGCCGATCAGCCCCAGCGTCTTGGCGGTCAGCTCGACGCCCATGAACCGGTTCTTCTCCCACTTGCCGGCCTGCGTCGACGCGTCCGCCTCCGGCAGCTGGCGGGCGAGCGCGAACATCAGCGCGATCGCATGCTCGGCGGTGGTGATCGAATTGCCGAACGGCGTGTTCATCACCACCACGCCGCGCTGCGACGCGGCCGCGATGTCGACATTGTCGACGCCGATGCCGGCGCGGCCGACCACCTTGAGGTTCGTCGCGGCATCGAGGATCGCGGCCGTCACCTTGGTCGAGGAACGGATGGCGAGGCCGTCATAGTCGCCGATGATCCCGGCCAGCGCATCGGGCTTGAGGCCGGTGATCTCGTCCACCTCGACCCCGCGTTCGCGAAAGGTGCGCGCGGCCTGGGGGTCCATCTTGTCGGCAATCAGTACCTTGGGCATGTTCTGTACCTCGTCATCCCCGCGCAGGCGGGGACCCAGCTCCGGTCGGCTGGGCTAGGTTGGACGGTCGGGAGATGCGTCCCCGCTTGCGCGGGGATGACCTTACTGGGCGCTCGCCACCGCATGGGCCCAGTCGAGCCAGGGCCCGAGCGCCTCGATATCGGCGGTATCGACCGTAGCGCCGCACCAGATACGCAGCCCCGGCGGCGCGTCGCGATAGCCGGCGATGTCGAACGCGGCCTCTTCCCGCTCCAGCAGCGCGGCCATGCGCTTGATTAGCGCCTCGTCCGCGCCGGCGACGGTCAGGCAGACGCTGGTCGTCGAGCGCGACGCCGGGTCGGCGGCGAGGTGGCCGAGCCAGTCGCGCGCGGCGACGATCGCGTCCAGCGCGGCGGCGTTGGCGTCGGAGCGCGCGCGCAATCCCTGAGGCCCGATCCCGCGCGCCCATTCGAGGCACCAGATCGCGTCCTCCACCGCCAGCATCGACGGCGTGTTGATCGTCTCGCCCGCGAACACGCCCTCCGCCAGCTTACCTTTCGCCACGAGCCGGAAGACCTTGGGCAGCGGCCAAGCGGGGGTGTAGGTCTCCAGCCGCTCCACCGCGCGCGGGCCCAGGATCAGCACGCCATGCGCGCCCTCGCCACCCAGCACCTTCTGCCAGGAAAAGGTGGCGACATCGATCTTCGCCCAGTCGAGGTCATAGGCGAACACGGCGCTGGTCGCGTCGGCGAAGCTCAGCCCCTCGCGATCCGCCGCGATCCACTCGGCATCCGGCACGCGCACGCCCGAGGTGGTGCCGTTCCAGGTGAACAGCACGTCGTGGCTCCAGTCCACCGCGTGGAGATCAGGCAAGGCGCCATAGTCGGCGCGCACCACCGTGGGCTCGATGCGGAGTTGCTTCACCGCGTCGGTCACCCAGCCCTCGCCGAAGCTCTCCCAGGCGAGCGCGGTGACGGGCCGCGCGCCCAGCATCGTCCACATCGCCATTTCGAACGCGCCGGTGTCCGATCCCGGCACGATGCCGATCCGGTGGGTGTCGGGTAGCTGGAGCAGCTCACGCATTAGCTCGATGCAGTGG
This sequence comes from Sphingomonas bacterium, assembly GCF_903643065.1. Lineage (GTDB taxonomy): Bacteria > Pseudomonadota > Alphaproteobacteria > Sphingomonadales > Sphingomonadaceae > Sphingomonas. Next base: position 3,084 of record NZ_CAHJWX010000161.1, read on the forward strand.
GCGAGGCGCACCTTGCCTAACTTGGACCGATGCGATCGACCGAGCGAGGCGGTGGCGAGCCGGTCGGCGGACCAGCCGGGCGGCTTGGCGCAGGGGCCGGAGGAGAAGAACGGCCGCACGGGCTTTACGTGCGGCTTGGCCGCGCCCACCGGGCGCGCGAGGGTGTCCGTCAATGCAACTCTCCTTGCAGAGAGCACGCGCGGCGTTGGGACCGCGTGGCCCGTCAACGGCGTTAGGGAAGGGCGGCGATGCGCGCAAGCGCTTCGTCATGCCGGGCTCGTCCCTGATCGGTGCGGGGCTGGCATGACGCAGGATGTTGCACCCCCGCGGCCACGCGACTAATTCGCCGCGATGACAGAAACCCGCGTTCCGTCCCGCGTCTTCCCACGCGCCAAGCAGGACGCCGAGAGCGCGCGGGCGGCGATCTCGACGCCGCAGACCGAGCATCCCGCCTACAAGCTCGCGTTCCAGGACCTCGACTTCCTGTTGCGCGAGGACCTGCGCCCCGTGCGGTTCCAGCTGGAGCTGCTCAAGGCGCAGCTGGTGCTGGACGAAGCGAAGATCGCGTCGACCTTCGTCTTCTATGGTTCGGCGCGCATCCCCGCGCCCGACAAAGCGCAGGCGATGCTGGACCTCGCCGCCGATCCCGAACACCGCCGCATCGCCGAGCGGCTGGTGGCGAAGAGCCGGTGGTACGAGGTCGCGCGCGAGCTGGCGCGGCTCGCCAGCCGGCTGCCGCGCGACGAGGGGGGACGGCGGCACTTCGTGGTCTGCTCAGGGGGCGGCCCGTCGATCATGGAGGCAGCGAACCGGGGCGCGGCGGACGTCGGCGCGGAGTCGGTGGGGCTCAACATCGTGCTGCCGCACGAACAGGCGCCCAACCCGTACGTCACGCCATCCTTGTCGCTCCAGTTCCACTATTTCGCGCTGCGCAAGATGCATTTCCTGCTCCACGCGCGCGCGCTGGCAGCGTTTCCGGGCGGGTTCGGGACGTTCGACGAGCTGTTCGAGCTGCTGACGCTGATCCAGACGGGCAAGATCCAGCCGATGCCTGTCCTGCTGTTCGGCCGCGACTTCTGGGAGCGGGTGGTGAACTTCCCCGCGCTGGTGGAGGAGGGCGTGATCTCCGAGCGCGACCTGTCGATCTTCACCTATGTGGAGACGGCGGAGGAGGCGTGGGAAAAGGTACGCTTGTTCTACGACGAGCGCGCCAAGGCGGAGCCGGCGCCGCCGGCTCCGTAGCCGCATCACTGGAGTACGATTGATAGCGGAGTTGGCCAAGGCCCGCCGGCGTCGCTCCGCTTTCCGGGGCTGATGGCGGTTTGCGTTAGAGAGGCGAACCGATCACATGCCGGCAGGCTGCTCAGCGCGTCAGTAAAACAGCTTGGGCAGATTGGTCAGGATCGCGACGATCATACCGATCAGGCTGCCGAGGATGAGGATTGTGCGCTGCGTTCGGGTCGCAGCTCGATCCACCGCCGTGTCGGTATCGTTCTTTGTATCGACCATGGTCGGCAAATGATTAAGTCGTTCCTTGATGCCCGCGACGTCGGTCGTGAGCGGGACTAGCCTGGAAAGCTAGATTTGTACGGCCTGCATTCGCGCTTCGAGTTTTGCCAGCCTAGCTTCCACACCGGTTGGTGGCCCACCGTCCCCGATACTTTGTTGCAACGCTTTCCGCTTCCGGCGTGATCACGAAATCCCTTTTCGACTAGCCAGACGTGAGAGGGGCCCGGTAGGGGGGAGGACAAAGAGCGCAAGCCCAGCTAATAATGGTCTCAAAACTACAGCCCATATCAAAGGCTCTGTCGCGGACAGACCGTGCGACAACCCATCCGTCACGAATAGCTCAATCAAAAGTGATGTTGCAATTAAGGCAGCGATACAGGCGGCCACGCGCGAATAAAATAAGCGGCCCAGTGCGACAACGATCACACTGCCGTATAGAATTTCTATGAAAAGCTCATCTCGATTCTGATGTGGACCCGAAACAAACATGCATAGGCCCATTCCTTAAATTAAATTAAAAAGTCCCCAGCCGATAAGGGGAATGAAAAAACAACGTCTAAAGTGATCTTTCTTAACGACATTTAGCACCTGACGGAACCATGTTGCTAAATAAAAAACTTATTTCCATAGCTGCTAATTGCTCAGCTATCCCAAAAATGCAATAGAGGGAGTGTATTTGACATCGAACCACATAGCGCCTGATTAGCAGCTTTGACTAAACGCTGCTGCTTCGGATTAATCTTCTCTAGGCCGATCATTTCGTTGATCGCCACCTGCTTGGCCCCTTCATCCGTCTTGCCCTAATCGGCGACCATATAGGATGATACCGTCAGAAGGGCCGATTGTGTGAGGTTGAGCGCTTCGAGCACCAGAACGGCGGGTTCGCCAATCTTGTCGAAGCCGATGTCCGCTTCCGGATGATCCATACTTTCACCCCGACGGTCACGATGCCTCACTTCCCGGCCTTTGCCCCCTGCCTGGTCGCCGCCGGATCGATCGATGGCGCGCCGCTGGCTGGCGTGCCGGTGTTGGCGATCGAGCCGGTGTCGGCGCGCTTGTCGGTGGCGACCGCGTTGATCGCCGAGGTG
>NZ_CAHJWX010000162.1 GCF_903643065.1 Sphingomonas bacterium
GCACGCACGCGCGCGTGCTGGCGGCACCCTACCATCGCAACGGCGCGGCGAACCTGGACGGCTATCGCTTCTACCTCGGCGACGCGCGCGCGGCGGCGGCGGTCGCGGAGCGCTGGCACGCGGTCGCCTGGCTCCAGTGCGACGCGATGCCCGGCCCCGCCCGCGCGGCCGGGTTGCCCGGATGGCATCGCGCAACGCAGATGGCCGACGGCGCCGCGATCTGGACCCGGAACCGCTTGTCGGGAGGGCCCGCGCGGCGGTAGGGCCGGCGGGTGGAGGGGACAGGTCCGTTCTGGTGGCAGCGGCGCGGCTTCGTGCTGGCGATGACGCTGCTCGCGACCGTGCCGCTCTGGTGGCCGACCATCCCGCCGCTGGTCGACCTGCCCGGCCATATGGGCCGCTATCGCGTCGAGCTGGCCTGGGCGTCGCATCCGGAGCTCGCGCGCTGGTACGATTTCCGCTGGTCGCTGATCGGTAACCTGGGCATCGACCTGCTGATCATCCCGGTCGCCAAGTTGTTCGGGCTCGAAACCGGCGTCAAGCTGATCGTGATCGCCATTCCCGCGCTGACCGTCGCCGGCCTGTTGTGGATCGCGCGCGAGGTGCACGGGCGCATCCCGGCGACCGCGCTGTTCGCGTTGCCGCTCGCGTACAGCTATCCGTTCCAGTTCGGCTTCGTGAACTTCGCGCTGGCGATGGCGCTGGCGCTGCTGCTGTTCGCCTGGTGGCTGCGGTTGGCGCGGCAGGAGCGGCTGGCGTTCCGGGCCGCCGTGTTCGTGCCGCTCTCCTGCCTCCTATGGCTGTGTCATACCTTTGGCTGGGGCACGCTGGGGGTGCTCGCCTTTTCCGCCGAGATGATCCGGCAGCACGATCGGCTGAAGGACGGGGGCGACGGCCATTGGCTGGCCAGCTGGATCCGCGCCGGGCTGGGCTGCCTGCCGCTGGCGCTGCCGCTGGTGCTGATGGTGGTGTGGCGGACGGGCGACCATGTGTCGGGCCAGACCGCCGACTGGTTCGATTGGGACGCGAAGCTGCACTGGGTGACGATGGTGCTGCGCGACCGGTGGCGGCCGTTCGACCTGGCGGGCATGGCGGTGATGGGCGCGGTGCTGGTGGCGGGGCTGGCGGACCGGCGATTGCAATATTCGCGCAATCTGGGGCTGTCGGCGGCGTTCCTGATCGCGGTGTTCGTGCTGCTGCCGCGCATCGTGTTCGGCTCCGCCTATGCCGACATGCGGCTTGCCCCCTTCGCGCTGGCGATCGCGCTGATCGCGATCCGACCCCGGCCGGGATTGGCGTTCCGTCACGCGGCGGGGTTCGCGGCGGTGGGGCTCGTCTTTTTCGGGGTGCGGCTGGCGGGCACGGCCGCGAGCTATTGGCTGTACGATCGCAGCACGACGCAGGCGCTGACCGCGCTCGATCACCTGCCCGCCGGCGCGCGCGTCGTCTCGTTCGTCGGACGGCGGTGCGTCGACGACTGGGCCTATACCCGGCTGGAGCACGTCCCCGCGCTGCTGCTGGAACGCAAGCTCGCCTATTCCAACGATCAATGGTCGATGGCCGGCGCGCAGCAGCTGACGACCCGCTACACCGCGGCGAAGGGCTTCGCGCACGATCCATCGCAGATCGTGACGGACCGCAAGTGCCAGCGCGAATGGTGGCGGCCGGTCGACCGCGCGCTGACCCGCTTTCCGCGCGACGCGTTCGACTATGTGTGGATGCTCGATCCGCCGCCGTACGATCCGGCGCTGGCCAGCGGCCTGACCCCGATCTGGCGCGGCGAGCGGCGTAGCGTGCTGTACCGGGTGGACGACCGGACCCAACCGGCGACCGTCGATCCGGCGCAGCCGGCCCAATTCTCCAAGGCGCTCAGCCGCCGCCGCGCCTGAACGGCGCCAGCTCCGCCATATAGTCGCGCTCGTGCGCCACCGCCGCCTGTTCGCGCGCGAGGAAGTCGGCCACCGCGCGACGGAAGCCGGGATCGGGCAGGTAATGCGCGGACCAGGTCGCGGTGGGCAGATAGCCGCGCGCCAGCTTGTGCTCGCCCTGCGCGCCCGCCTCCACGGTGGCCAGCCCGCGCGCGATCGCGGCATCGATCGCTTGGTAATAGCATAGCTCGAAATGCAGGAACGGCACGTCCTCGCTGCACCCCCAATAGCGGCCATATAGCGTGTCGGCGCCGATCAGGTTGAGCGCGCCCGCGATCGGTACGCCGTCGCGCTCCGCCAGGATCAGCAGCACGCGTTCGCCCAGCGCCTGCCCCAGTAGCGGGAAGAAGCCGCGCGTCAGGTACGGCCGTCCCCATTTGCGCGAGCCCGTATCCTGATAGAAGCGCCAGAACGCGTCCCAGTGCCGGTCCTCGATCGCGGCGCCGGTCAGGTGCCGGATCGTCAGCCCCTCGACCGCGCCGGCGCGCTCCTTGCGGATCGCCTTGCGCTTGCGGCTGGCGAGCGCGCCCAGGAAGTCGTCGAAGCTCGCATAGCCGTCGTTGCGCCAGTGGAACTGCGTGCCCTGCCGGATCAGCCATCCCGCCGCCTCGAACGCCGGCACCTGTTCGGGCGAGACGAACGTCGCGTGCGCGCTCGACAGGCCGTGCTGGTCGGTGACCGCCTCCAGCGCCGCGATCAGCGCCGGCGCGCTGCCCTCGTCGCGCAGCAGCAGGCGCGGCCCCGGCACCGGCGAGAACGGTGCCGCGACCTGCAGCTTGGGGTAATAACTGCCGCCGGCCCGCGCCCAGGCATCCGCCCAGCCATGATCGAAGACATATTCGCCCTGGCTGTGCTGCTTGAGATAGGCGGGCGCGACCGCCACCGGCCGGCCATCGGCACCGTCGATCACCAGCGGCAGCGGCCGCCAGCCCGATCGCCCGCCGACGCTGCCCGAGGCTTCGAGCGCGGCGAGGAAGGCATGGCCGACGAACGGATTGTCGGCGCCGGCGCACGCATCCCAGTCGGCGGCGGCGATGCTCGCGACCCCCTCGGCCAGGCGCGCGGTGACGGCGGTCATGGCGCGGAGATAGCGCGGCGTGGGGGCGAGGCAAGCACCTCTGCTCCTCCCGGCAACGGAGGTGGTTCAGGCGACAGCGCCCGCTGCGGGGTCACACCCGGCTCGGGCCCCTCCGCCGCTCGCCGTGCCGGGGAGGAGTGGCGTTTGGGCGGTCCTCGCGCGTATAACACGGGCCATGGACGCGCCCCAGACCCTCGCCCCCGCCGTCACCCGCCGCGCGGACTATCGGCCGCCCGACTGGCTGGTCCCCGACGTGGCGCTGGAGTTCGATCTCGATCCCGTCCGGACCCGCGTCCGCGCGCGGCTCAGCGTCACGCGCAGCACGCCGGACGCGCCGCTGCGGCTCGATGGCGCGGGGCAGGTCCCGCTCGCCGTCCGGGTGGACGGGGTCGCGATCAACGACTGGCGGCTCGACGGCGATCAGCTCGTCATCCCCCTTCCCGGCGACGCGCACCTGGTCGAGACCGAGGTCGAGATCGCGCCCGAGCAGAACACGCAGCTGATGGGGCTTTATGCCTCCAACGGCATCCTGTGCACGCAATGCGAGGCGGAGGGCTTTCGGCGGATCACTTATTTCCCCGACCGGCCCGACGTGCTGAGCCGCTACACCGTGCGGATGACGGCGGACGCCCAGCGCTTCCCCGTGCTGCTCGCCAATGGCGATCCGGTCGCGCGCGGCGACGCCGGCGACGGACGGCACTGGGCCGAGTGGCGCGACCCGTTCCCCAAGCCCTCCTACCTGTTCGCGCTGGTCGCGGGCGACCTCCAGCCCAATCGCGGATCGTTCACCACCATGTCGGGCCGCGCCGTCGAGCTGGCGATCTGGGTCCGCGCGGCCGACCTGTCGCGCACCGACCATGCGCTCCACGCGCTCAAGCTCGCCATGGCGTGGGACGAGCGGACCTATGGCCGCGAATACGATTTGGACGTGTTCAACATCGTCGCGGTGGACGACTTCAACTTCGGCGCGATGGAGAACAAGGGGCTCAACGTCTTCAACAGCCGCTACATCCTCGCCGATCCCGACACCGCGACCGACGCCGATTACGACGCGATCGCGACGGTGGTGGCGCATGAATATTTCCACAACTGGTCGGGCAACCGCGTCACCTGCCGCGACTGGTTCCAGCTGAGCCTGAAGGAAGGCTTCACCGTCTATCGCGACCAGGGCTTCTCCGCCGACCAGGGTTCGGCGGCGGTGAAGCGGATCGAGGACATCCGCACGCTGCGCGCCGCGCAGTTCCCGGAGGATGCGGGGCCGCTGGCGCACCCGATCCGGCCCGACAGCTATCAGGAGATCTCCAACTTCTACACCGCCACCGTCTACAACAAGGGCGCCGAGGTGGTGCGGATGATCGCGACGATGCTGGGGCCGCAGCGGTTCCGCACCGCGTGCGACCTGTATTTCGACCGGTTCGACGGGACGGCCGCGACGTGCGAGGATTTCGTGCGGTCGATGGAGTTCGGCGGCGGCGTCGACCTGTCCCGCTTCCGGCGCTGGTACGAACAGGCGGGGACGCCGCGCGTCTCGGCCAGCGTCGAGCATCGCGACGGCCGCGCGACGCTGCGCCTCGCGCAGCGCGTGCCGGCGACGCCGGGCCAGCACGACGGCCAGCCAGCGGGCGAGCCGATGGTGCTGCCATTGTGCCTCAAGCTGTTTGGCGCGCAGACCGGCCGGGCGCTGATCGAGGAACGGCTGCACCTGCTCGACGAGGCGAACCAGACCTTGGTGTTCGACGGCGTCGGCGAGCGGCCGGTGCTGTCGATCAACCGCGGCTTCTCGGCCCCCGTCATCATCGACAGCGACCGGACCGCCGCCGACCTCGCCTTTCTGAGCCGCCACGACGACGATCCGGTCGCGCGGCACGAGGCGATGCAGCAGCTGATGCTCGACACGCTGGTCGCGGGCGCGGTGGAAGGCAGGGCCGATCACGACGCGGTGATCGACGCGGTGTCGGCGACGCTCGCCGAGCCGGGGCTCGACCCGGCGTTCATCGCCGAGGCGGTGCTGCTGCCGTCGGAGGCGTTCGTCGGCGACCAGCTGGCGGTGGTCGATCCCGAGGCGATCGCGGCCGCGCGCGAGGCGCTGCGGCGCACGCTCGGCCGCCGGCTCGAAGCGCAATGGCGCGAGGCGTATGACGGCGCGCGCGCGCCCTATGCCTATACGCCAGCCGCCAAGGGCCTGCGCCGGCTGCGCAACGTCGCGCTGGGCTATCTCTCGGCGTCGGGCGCGGACGACTGGGCCAGGCTCGCCTTCACCCAGTTCGGCGCGGCGGACAACATGACCGACCGGCAGGCGGCCTTGTCCACGCTCGCCAATGGGGAAGCGCCGGAAGCGGAGGGCGAGCGCGTCGCGGCGCTGGACATCTTCTACCAGCGCTATCGCGACAACCCGCTGGTGCTCGACAAATGGTTTGGGACGCAGGCGCTGTCGACGCGCACCGATACCGCCGTGACGGTCGCCGAGCTGATCCACCATCGCGACTTCACGCTCGCCAACCCCAATCGGGCGCGCAGCGTGCTGGGCGGGTTCGGGGTCAACCAGCGCGCGTTCCATGCCGCCGACGGCGCCGGCTACCGCCTGCTCGCCGACCAGCTGATCGCGCTCGACCGGCTCAACCCGCAGACCGCCGCCAAGCTGCTCCCCCCGCTCGCGCGCTGG
>NZ_CAHJWX010000163.1 GCF_903643065.1 Sphingomonas bacterium
CCGCTACGCCCTAGGCGCGCGGCGCGGCGGGCCGAGCAGCGCGGGCTCGAACACCAGCGCGCAGACCAGCGTCCAGGCGAGGCTCAGCATCAGGATCTTGCCCATGCTGGCGGTGCCGGGATGGTGCGACAGCCACAGCGAGCCGAAGGCGGTGCCGGTCGCGAGCGCGCTGAACAGCACCGCGCGCGCGAGAGGGGACTGGAGCAGCGCGGTCGCCCCGCCGCGCCACGCCATGACGAAGTAGATGTGGAACGCGACGCCGACGCCGAACAGCAGCGGAAAGGCGATGATGTTGGCGAAGTTGATCGGCTGACCGATCAGCACGCACGTGCCAAGCGTCAGGAAGATCGACAGCACCACGGGCGCGAGCGTGAACAGCACCTCGCGCGCGTCGCGCAGCACCGCGAACAGGAGCAGGCTGACGAGGACGAAGGCGATCACCCCCGCCTGCACGAACGCGCCCGCCACCGTGCGCGCGGCCGCCTGCGTCGCCACGGGAAGCCCGGAGATGGCGGGCGTCACGCGCGCGACGGCGGCGCGGAACCGCTCCATCGCCGCGTTGCTGCCTGGGTCGCCCGAGGGAAAGACCTGAAGCCGCACGCGCCCGTCCGGGGCGACCCAGTCGCGGCTGAGGTCTGCGGGGAGGGTCGCGCGCGTCACCGCCTGCGCCTGGAGCGACAGGCGGACCTGGTCGAGCATGGTGGCGAGCGGGCGCGAGAGTCCGGCGTCGAGCGCGGCGCGCTGAGCGGGCGTCCCTCGCGCCAGTTTCTCGAAACGGTCCGCCAGATCGTTGGCGTCGCCGGCCGCGGCCTCGGCCGGACCGTGAACGATGCCGCGGACGCGCGGTCCGGCGACCTGACGCAGCCTGGCGGAAGTGTCGCGCAACGCCGCCACGAGCTCCGCGTCGTTCGGCGGGGCCGCGACGTCGAACGGATTGATCGTCAGGTCGAGTAGCGACGACGCGTCCCCGATCGTCGCGAGCTTCGCGGGCTGGTCATCGGGCACGAACGAGTCGACCGACACCACCTGCTTTACCTCCGGCAGCCTCGCCAGCCGCGCCGCGAGCCCCCTGCCCGCCACCTCGCTCGGCGCCAGCACGTCGATCGTGTCCGGCGTCCGCTCGGGATCGCGCGTCAGGTCGGCGAGCGCGCGCATCGAGGGCGCGGCGGGGTCGCGCAGGTGCAGCGGGTTGAAGTCGAACCGGACCAGCGGCAGCAGCGCGACGCTGGCGGCGAGTGACGCCGCGAACCCCCACAGCACCCACGATCGCCGCCGCTCCAGGAACCGGTCGACGGGCGCGAGCTGGCGGAACCCCACCTCGCGTGCCGGCGCGCCGGCACGCGCCAGCAGGATCAGCGCGGGCAGCAGCGTGACGCTGAACAGCAGCGCGATCACTATGCCCAGCCCCGCGATCACGCCCAGTTCGGCGATGCCGACATAGGCGGTCGGCAGGAACGCACCGAAGCCCAGGAACACCGCCGCCGCCGCGAGGCTGAGCGGCGCGCCCAGCGCGTCGGCGGCGCGGGTCAGCGCAGGCGCGGGCGCGGCCCCACCGGCGCGCTCGGCGTTGAACCGCACCGCGATCTGGATGCCGAAGTCCACCCCAAGCCCGACGAACAGCGGGATGAACGCGACCGAGATGAGGTTCAGCCGACCGACGACGGCCAGCCCCACCGCGGTCGTCACGACCAGCCCGACGACGATCGTCGCCATGATCGCCAGCACCAGCCGCCATGAGCGCGTCGCGAACCACAAGGTGAGCAGCATCGCGCCCAGCATGACCGCGCCGACCGCGCCGATATTCTCCTGCAGCGTCGCGAACTCGTCGTCGGCGAGCGGCACCTCGCCCGTCACCTGCACCCGGATGCCGGGACCGAACGCGCGGGCGGCGGCGCGTACGGCCCGCGTCGGCGCCTCCCCCGGCATCAGCGCCGAATGGTCGAGCACCGGCTGCACGAGGATCAGCCGACGGGTGGGCGCCGCCAGCGCGGGGGAACCGCCCGCGAACAGCCGCATCCACGAGAAGTCCGCCGGTCGTCCCGCCAGCACCCGCGTCGACGCCTGCGCCAGCGCGCGCATCGGCGCGGCGATCCGGCCGAGCGACGCCTGCCCGGACTCCACCCCGTCCAGCACGCTGCCAAGCGCGGTCGATACCCCGCGCAGCGACGGATCGGCGGCGAGCGGCCCCAGCAGCGGCTGCGCATCGATCAGCGCCGCGGTCGAGCGGCGGACGTCCTCGCGGCTGCCGAACAGCAACCCCTCGCGCCCGAGGAAATCGCCGCCGTCGGGCCGGCTCACCCGCCGGAACTGCTTGGCGTCGGCCGCGAAGCGCGTCGCCAGCGCCGCCGCGCCCTGTTCGGCGAGTTCTGGCGTGCGGCCGTCGACGATCACCAGCATGACGTCGGACAGTTGCGGGAACGCCGCCTCCGCCGCGCGCTCCTGCCGCCGCCAGTCGACGGTCGGCGAGATCAGCTCGGCCGTGTCGGTCGTCATCGCGAAATGGCCGGCGGCGTAGAGGACCGCGACCGCCAGCAGCGCGAGCGCGGCGAGCGACGTGGCCCAGGGGCGCGCGATGCCCAGCGCGACTAGGCGGGGTATGGGCGAGCGCACCGGACGGACTACAGGAAGTAGCGCAGCTTCAGGCGGATCGTCTGCGCGGCGCCCGTGAAGGTGAAGGCCGCATCGGCGAACTTGGGCGGCGACAATATGATGCGGGGGTCGTTCGAGAAGCCCACGCCCTCCTTGGGAAGCCCGAAGAACGTCCGGTCGACGTCCTTGTTGTCATTCTCGTCGAGATACGCCTGCACCGCGTAGCGGCCCGGCGGCAGGTCGCGGACCGTCACGGTCGTCGTGCCCACGACCGCGGGGGCATTGCCCGAGAACGGGCAACCGGCCTTCAGGAACCGCGCCTGCGGGCATATATCAATCCGGACGTGCCCCCTGGCCGCGCGCACGTTCGCGACCTCGACAGTCAGCACGCCGTCGCTCGCCGTCACGGGCACCGCGGGCATCGGAGCGGCGGCGGCGATCGGCATCAGCGACATCAGCGACATCAGGGGGGCGAAAGTCATGACGGCTCCTGGCGCGGCGGGCGGCCGGCGGCGCTGGAGACGGTCGCTAGGTCCAAACAGCGGCAGGGATGTGGCGGCCCGGCCGCCGGCGAGCCGGCGCGTCAGGTTCCCTGCACGCCGAGGTGGAGGTACAGCGGGCTGAACCCCGCGACCGCGCGCAGCGCGTCGATGTTGGGGAAGGTGATCGACCGGCCGGTCCGGCAGATGAGGCTGCCGAGCTCCATCGCCTTCAGCGTCCGGTTGATGTGTACCGAGGTGAGCCCCAGCGCGTCGCCGATCTGCTCCTGGATCATCGGCAGCTCGTAGGAGCCATCGGTGCCGAGTCCCTGCGCATCGAGCCGCACCGCGAACTCGCAGAGCAGGTGCGCCAGCCGCGCCTGCGCCTGCCGCCGGCCGACGTTGGTCAGCCACTCGCGGCAGATCGACGCCTCGACCGTGATGTCGGTGTGGATCGCGACCGAGACTGCGGGATGTTTCACCATCAGCTCGCGTATCGCCGTCCGGGGGATCACCGCCAGCTCCGCCTGCGTCAGCGCCTGGATATTGTGGTCGGCAAGATCGAGGAACAGGCCCTGGAGGTCCAGCGCGTCGCCGGGCAGATGGAGCGACACGATCTGGCGCGCGCCATCGCTCGTCAGCTTCTGCCGGAACGCATAGCCCTCGATCAGCACCGAACAGGTGGCGGGCGGCTCGCCCTCCCGCAGCATGTAGGCGGATCGGCTCATCGACCTCTTGGTCATCGGAAGATCGAGGATCGCCGAGCGATCCGCATCCGACAGGACGCTACGCATCTCGAGTTTCCGGACCAGCATCGACAAGGGATGCACGGACATGAAAGTATCTCCCGGAGAGGGCGGGAGCGCGATCACCGCGCGGTGGGTAACGCCCGACCAGACGGCTGGCAATGCTGATGGCTGTAACCTGCTCCGGCCGGTCAAACGAAACATAGGTTTATTTCCGTTCGGCTTAACTACTTATCGCCTCGACCGGTGATCGACCGCGTCGCGGCGGGACCGGCGGGCACCCGGCGGGCACCCGGCGGGCGCGCCCGATTGCATCCGGGCGGCCGCGCGCCTAGTCCGGCGGGAGGCCCAGCTGCTTCGATGCGGCGGCCGGGAGCGACCATGACCCTGCCCGCATCTCTTGGCGCCAGGCTGCGCCTGCCCGTCATGGGATCGCCGTTGTTCATCATCTCGGGGCCGGAACTGGTGATCGCCCAGTGCAAGGCGGGGATCGTCGGCAGCTTCCCGTCGCTCAACGCGCGCCCCGTCGGCCAGCTCGACGAATGGCTGCACCAGATCACGCAGGAACTGGCGGCGCACGACCGCGACCATCCCGACGCACCGGCCGCGCCGTTCGCGGTCAACCAGATCGTCCACCGGTCCAACGACCGGCTGGAGGAGGACCTCGCGCTGTGCGTCAAGTGGCGCGCGCCGATCGTCATCACCTCGCTCGGCGCGCGCACCGACGTGAACGAGGCGGTCCACGGCTATGGCGGACTGACCTTCCACGACGTCATCGACGACCGGTTCGCGCGCAAGGCGGTCGAGAAAGGCGCGGACGGGCTGATCGCGGTCGCCGCCGGGGCGGGCGGCCATGCGGGCACGCTGTCCCCCTTCGCGCTGGTGCAGGAACTGCGCGCCTGGTTCGACGGGCCGCTGGCGCTGTCAGGCTCGATCGCGACCGGCGGCGCGGTGGCCGCGGCGATCGCGATGGGCGCGGACCTGGCTTACATCGGCTCCGCCTTCATCGCGACCGACGAGGCGCGGGCGGCGGAGGGGTACAAGGACATGGTGGTCGCCTCCGGCGCCGCCGACATCGTCTATTCCGACCTGTTCACCGGGGTTCACGGCAACTACCTGAAACCGTCGATCGCCGCCGCGGGGCTGGACCCCGACGCGCTGCCGCCCGGCGACGTCCGCACGATGGACTTCGGCTCTGGCGGCGGCGGCGATGCAAAGGCTTGGCGCGATATCTGGGGCTGCGGCCAGGGGATCGGCGCCGTGACCAGCCGGGGGGCCGCCGGCGAACTGGTGGCGCGGCTGGACGAGGAGTTCCGGGCCGCGGGAAGGCTCGTCGGGGCGATGGCCGGCTAGGGCATTCCCACGCCGCTCCGCGCCGGCCTTCTTGGCCGTATTTTCCTCAGTGCGACTCGGCGCGGACGAACACGGTCGTCACCACCCTGCCCGCCTCGTCCGTCACCTCCACCCTGAACTCGTGGCCGTCCCGGACGAGATCGGGGTCGTCCCGCAACACGTCGGCGGCGAACGCGATGCCCTGCGCCCGCGCCTGCGAATTGTTAGGAAGTTCGGTGCCGGTATCGTCCTCTTCGCGGTTGCGGCCGTGAAGTGAAAAGAAATAGCGCGGCATGGATCATCCCCCCGCCGCCTTGCTATAGACATACGTTTCCCGATGCACTTACGTGGATCAGCCGGCCAGGGACGACGGCCATCGGTTCCGTCAGGCGATCTCGCCCAGCAGCCTCTCCACTTCCGCCGCGCGTTCGCGCGGGTCCGCCAGCGCGACCCGCGCGATCAGCCGGTCGCCCGCCGCCTCCAGTCCGTGACCCGCGGCGATGCCGCCCGCGCGA
>NZ_CAHJWX010000164.1 GCF_903643065.1 Sphingomonas bacterium
GCGCGCCGGCGCGCAGCGGCAGCACCAGCGTCAGCGGCCCCGGCCAGAACCGCGCGGCCAGCGAGCGCGCATCGTCGTCGAACACTCCCAACGCCCCCGCCGCGGCGAGGTCGGCGACATGCACGATCAGCGGATTGAACGAGGGCCGGCCCTTGGCGGCATAGATGCGCGCCACTGCCGCCGCGTCGCCCGCATCCGCGGTGAGGCCGTACACCGTCTCGGTGGGCACCGCGACGATATCGCCCGACGCGATCAGCGCGGCCGCGCGCGCGATCGCGTCGGGGCCGAAGGGCAGCACGGTTGGAGCGGTCATCGCGAGCGGCTATAGGCACCGCGACAAGACGATACGAGAGGTTGCCGCATGGCCTACGCCGCCCCCACCGCCGAGCAGCGTTTCGCGCTGGAGCACAGCGCGGGCATGGGCCACCTCGCCGCCAGCGCGACGTTCGCCGCCGCGAGCGACGACGTGGTCGACGCGGTGCTGGCGGGGATCGCGGACTTCGCGGCCGGCGAATGGGCGCCGCTCGCCAAGGCGGGCGACACGGTCGGCGCGCGCTGGACCGATGCGGGCGTGGTGATGCCCGACGGCTATGCGAGGGCCTATCGCGACTATGTCGAAGGCGGCTGGGGCACGATCGGCGCGCCGGAGGCGTGGGGCGGCCAGGGCCTGCCCTTCGCGCTCCAGACCGCGGTGCTGGAGACGCTGGGCGGGGCGAACACGGGCTTCGCGCTCTGCCCGACGCTGACCCTCGGCGCGATCGAGGCGCTTGCGCACCACGGCAGCGCCAGCCAGCAGGCCGCCTATCTGCCGCGGCTGTCGACCGGCGAGTGGACCGGCACGATGAACCTGACCGAGCCGCAGGCGGGCAGCGACGTCGGCGCGCTGCGGACGCTCGCGTCCCCGCACGGCGACGGGACATGGAGGGTCCGGGGCACTAAGATCTACATCTCGTTCGGCGATCACGACATGGCGTCCAACATCGTCCATCTGGTGCTGGCGCGTACCCCGGGGGCGCCGGAGGGAACGCGCGGGATCTCGCTGTTCCTCGTGCCCAAGTACCGGCTCGACGCGGACGGCGAGCCGGGCGAGGCCAACGACGTGCGGGTCGTGTCGATCGAGCACAAGATGGGCCTCCACGCCTCACCCACCTGCGTCCTGAGCTTCGGCGACCGCGACGACTGCGTCGGCGAGTTGATCGGCGCGGAGGGCGGCGGGCTGCGCGCCATGTTCACGATGATGAACAACGCCCGGCTCAACGTCGGGCTGCAGGGGGTTCAGGTGGCGGAGGGCGCGAGCCAGGCGGCGGCGGCCCATGCGCTGGAACGCGTGCAGTCGGCGCGCGCGGGCGGCAGGACGCGCGAGTCGGTGCGGATCGTCGAGCATCCCGACGTGCGCCGGATGCTGATGCGGATGCGCGCGCAGACGCAGGGCGCGCGGGCGCTCGTCTACCACGCCGCCGGGATGGTCGATCGCGCGACGCTGGGGGAAGCCGGCGCCCGTTCGCGCCTCGAGATGCTGACGCCGCTCGCCAAGGCGCATGCGACCGATCTGGGCAACGAGGTCGCGAGCCTGGGCATCCAGGTGCATGGCGGCATGGGCTATATCGAGGAGACGGGCGCGGCGCGCTTCTTCCGCGATGCGCGGATCACGCCGATTTACGAGGGCACCAACGGCATCCAGGCGGCCGATCTGGTCGGCCGCAAGCTCAGCCTCGACAACGGCGCGGCGTTCGGCTCGCTGATCACCGACATGGCGGCGACCGCGGAGCATCCGGACCTGGGGGTGCTGGTAGAGACGTGCGAGGCGATCGGACGGCGGCTGGCGGGGGCGGACCATGACGACCGGCTGGCGGCGAGCTATCCGTTCCTGACGATGCTGTCGGTCGCGGTCTGCGGCTGGCTGCTGGAGGCGCAGGCGCGCGCCGCGCCGGCGACGCCATTCGGCGATGCCAAGCGCGCGACCGTCCGCTTCTACCTCGACCAGATCGTGCCGGAGGCGCTGGGGCTCCGCGCCGCGGCGACGGCGAGCGCCGAGGTGCTGTACGCGATGGCTCCGGAGGCGTTCGCGGCCTGACCCGCGGGCGCCGGTCAGGCGCGCTCGAGCAGCGCCGCCGGGTCCAGGCCGAGCAGCGTGATGTGCTCCACGATGCGCGGCCAGTAAAGGGTCACGAACCGCTCGCGCTCGGCGACGCGCAACCGCTCGGCCGCGCCCGGAAGCACGAACATGCCGACGCCGCGCCGCACCTCGACATAGCCGTCGGCCTGAAAGCTCTGATACGCCTTGGCGACGGTCAGCGGGTTAGCGCCATGCTCGGCGGCGAAGGCGCGCACCGACGGCAACTGGTCGCCCGCGCGGTGATCGCCGCGCAGGATCGCCGCGACGACCAGCCCGCGCAGCTTGAGATAGACCGGACTGTCGTCGCGGTTCAGACCCGTCATGCTGCCTTAATACAGCAATCGGGTGGAAGGTCCAGTCAGGCGGGCGTCCAGTGCGTCGCGACGCCTGCCATGTCGGGACGCGGCCGCTCGTCGAGCGGGCGGGCGGGCGTGCCGATGAAGAAGAACCCCGCGATCCGCTCGGGCGCGGCGCCGAACGCGTCCCGCACCATGTCCGAATAGGCGGCCCAGGTCGTCAGCCACCCGCCCGCGAACCCCATCGCATGGGCGGCGTGCAGCAGGTTCATGCCCGCCGCGCCGACGCTCAGTTCCTGTTCCCACGCCGGGATGTGGCTGTCCGGCCGCGGCGAGGAGAGCTGGACGACCAGCGCGGGCGCCTGGCGCGCGAACTGGTCGTTCGCCTCGACCTCCAGCCGGCCGGCGTCGGCCTTGCGCTCGGCATAGGCGCGGGCGAGCAGCGCGGCGAACGCGTCGCGCTGGTCCGCGCCCACCGTCACGAACCGCCAGGGCGCGAGCTTGCCGTGGTCGGGCGTGCGTGCGGCCACCGCCATGATCGAGGCGAGCTGGTCCCGGTCGGGGCCGGGCGCCACGAGGTCGCGCGGCTTGCCCGATCGGCGGGTGGCGAGCGCGGCGAGCGGCGAGGAGAGGTCGTTGAACATGCCGCGCCATGTAGCGCCGGCGACGGCCATTTACAGCCGGTCGCAACCCGCTACTCTCGCTCGCCACGGCCATGACGGCGCACCTTCAGGAAACTTCCTAATCTATGGTCGAAACCCCGACGGTGGACAGCCGGTTCGAGCCGGACATCGGTCATGTACGACCGCTCGCGGAAAAGACCTGGATCGGCCACCCGCCGCAGCTGCGCCGCCTGTTCGGAATCGAGATGTGGGAGCGGTTCGGCTTCTACGGCATGCGCGCGGTGCTGGTGATCTATCTCACCAAGCATTTCCTGCTGGCGGACCACGAGGCGAGCGGGATCGTCGGCGGCTTCCTGAGCCTCGTCTACCTGACGCCGGTAGTGGGCGGCCTGCTCGCCGACCGCTATCTGGGCGCCAAGCGGTCGGTGAAGTTCGGCGCGCTGGTGATGGCGGCGGGCTATTTCCTGCTGTGCTTCGGGGGCAGCCAGGCAAGCCCCTTCGCCACGATCGCGGGCCGGCGCTACGCGGTGTCGCAGGCGCCCGCCGCGACGGTGATGGGCACCAGCGCCGCGCCGCAGACGATCCGGATGGGCGACCGGGCGGGCGGCCAGGCGGGTGGGCGGGCGCTCGCGATCCACGGCCTGCCCGACGGATCGGTGCAGCTGCTCGACGGTGGCGGCGCGGTGGTGCGGACGGTCGCCCGCGCGGACTTCAGCGCCGGGGCGGAGCGGCCGCCCTTCTACACGGCGCTGATGCTGCTCGCGCTAAGCCTCGTCGTGATCGGCAACGGCTTCTTCAAGCCAAACATCTCGACCATCGTCGGATCGCTCTACGCCACCGGCGACCGGCGGCGCGACGCGGGGTTCACGATCTTCTACGCCGGCATCAACGTCGGCTCGATCCTGGGGCAGATCGCGCTGCCGTTCCTGGTCGACCATGTCGGCTGGTGGGCGGGGTTCCTCGTCGCGTCGCTCGTGCTGCTGATCGGCTATGCGATGACCAGGTTCGACGGCGGGCGGCTTGCAGGGCACGGCGAGCCGCCGGCGCTGGGGCGCAGGGACCCCGCGCTGCTGATCTATGCGTTGGCGATCGCCTCGGCGGCGGTCGTGTGGCTGGTGTTCCGCAACGTGATGACGGCGCCCGCGACGCCGGCGGGCAGCGGCCTGTGGGCCTATGTCCTAGCGATGCCGTTCCTGGGCAAAGCGCTGTTCGTGACGTTCCTGGCGGCGGTGATCGGCATCCCGGTCTGGGCCGCCAAGGCGGGTACCAAGGCGGAGTTCCAGATGATGGCGGCGGCGATCGTCCTGGTGGTGTTCAACGTCACCTTCTGGGCCTTGTTCGAGCAGGCCGCATCGTCGCTCACCCTGTTTGCAGACCGCAACACGGATCTGACGATCCTGGGCTTTCCCATGTCGGCGGCGGCAACCCAGCAGTTCAACTCGATCATGGTGGTCGCGTTCGCGCCGGTGATGGGCTGGCTGTGGGTGGCGCTCGCTGGGCGCGGGTGGGAACCGTCGATCCCGGTGAAGTTCGGGATCGCGCTGCTGCTGGTGGGCGCGGGGTTCCTGGCACTGGCGGCGAGCGGATCGACCGCGAACCCGGCGTTCCGCGTGTCGCTGTGGTGGCTGGTGCTGACCTATCTGTTCTTCTCCGTGGCGGAGCTGTGCATCTCGCCGGTGGGGCTGAGCATGATTACCAAGCTGTCGATCGCGCGGATCGTCGGCATGATGATGGGGGTATGGTTCCTGTCGATGTCGGTCGGCGAGTATCTGGCCGGCGCCGCCGCGCAGGCGGCCGCGGTACAGACGGTGGGCGGGCAGGTGACCAATCCCGAGCTCGCGCTCCACACCTATCTGGCGACCTTCCTGACCGGCGGCGAGCTGACGATCGGCGCCGGCGTCCTGCTGCTGGCGATCTCGCCGCTGCTCAGGCGCATCATGCACGGTGTGACCTGACGCGCGAGGAAGCCGGCACCGGAGACGCGCGCCCGATCCTGTTCTTCGATTCGGGGATCGGCGGCCTGTCCGTGGTCGCGCCCGTGCGCGCGTCGCTGCCGTCGGCGCCGATCGTGTACGCCGCCGACTCGGCCGGCTTCCCCTATGGCACGCGCAGCGAGGGCGAGATCGCGGCGCGTGTCCCCGCGCTGCTCGGGCGGCTCGTGGAGCGATACCGCCCGCGCATCGTGGTGATCGCGTGCAACACCGCCTCGACGATCGCGCTGGCGCACGTCCGGGCCGCGCTCGATGTGCCGGTGGTGGGGACGGTCCCCGCGATCCGGCCGGCGGCCGCGATCAGCGTCACCCGCGTGATCGGCGTGTTGGGAACCGAGGCGACGGTGCGCCAGCCTTATGTCGACGACCTCGCCGCGCGGTTCGCCGCCGACTGCACCGTGCTGCGCCACGGTTCGGCGGCGCTGGTCGAGATGGCGGAGGCGACGCTGGCGGGAGAGGCGCCCCCACCCGACCGGGTCGGGGCCGAGCTGCACGGCCTGCTGGGCCAGCCCGGCGGCGACAGGATCGACGTCGTCGTCAACGCCTGCACGCACTTCCCGCTGCTGGGGGACGCGCTGGCGGCGGTCGCGCCGGCGGGGATGCGGTTCGTGGAC
>NZ_CAHJWX010000165.1 GCF_903643065.1 Sphingomonas bacterium
CGTGCCCACGGCGTCCGGCGTCCCGCTCGCGAGCACGGTGGGCGGCGGCTACGGCGCCGACGCGGGCGAGATCGCCGAGCGGCACGTCGCGGTGATCCTGACGCTGGGCGAGGCGTTCGCGAGATAGCGTCGCGCCGGCCACCGCCGCCACCGCCGGTCCAGCACGATCGCGGCCAAGAACGCGGCGCTCACGGCCAGCATGAGCACCAGGGCGAACGATGCCGCGCCGGCCATCAAGCGATCACGCAGGATCGCGCGTGTCAGGTTCATGACGGGCAGGTGCAGCGCGTATAGCGGGTAGGACAGCACACCTTCCGCCGCGCAACTTCGCTCCGCCCAGACAGGAAGCCGCGCCCGCGCGCCCGCCACGATCAGGACGGGGAAACCCACGAGCACGATCGCGAGCTCGGCGGCGCCGGCGGGCGCCCACCCCGCGCCGATTAGCAGCAACGTCAGGCCGGCGAGCGTCGCGGGTCCGGACACCCCGCGCCGAGACGGTCGCCGGAGATGCTGGAGCCGGGCCAGCAAGACGCCGATCACGTAGGAGAACGTAACGCGTGGCAGTCCGCCGAGGAAATCGCCGGCCCGGTCGCCGATCGCGAGCGAGCCATGAAGGGCCACCGCGGCAATCAACAGCGACAGGCCGGCGATGATGACCGCGACCAGGGCCGCCGGCCCCAAGCGGCGCAGCAAGAGGTGGTGCGCCGCGTTGGCGACCAACTCCCAAAACAGCGACCATTGCACCCCGACCAGCACGAAAACGCCTTGGATCGGATCGCCGAAAACGGGCAGGAAAAGCAACTCGGCGACGAGCAGCATACCCGCGAAGGACAAAGGCATGCCGTTCAGCCAAGCCGCGACCGCGCCGATGACGAGCGCGAGCGCCATGACCGGATACAATCGGCGGATGCGCGCCATTGCGAAGGCGCCAAACGACATGCCACGGCGGAACCGCTCCTCGTAACTCCGGGAGAGGACGAAGCCGGACAGCATGAAGAAGAAGTCGACCGCGAGATAACCGTGCGGCAGCGGAGTCGAGCGCGTGGTGGCTGGCGCGACATGGTGGATCAGCACGATGGCGGCCGCGATGCCGCGCATCCCGTCCAGCACCATGAGCCGGTCATCGCGCGAGGGTAAGCCGCTCATGTCGCGCCCAACCTATCGGGCGAGGCGTGAGGAAGCAGTTAAGCGGCCGCCTTCATCGGCGCGACGCAGCGCCTACATCCACTCGCGACCACCCCACGATAGTCCCGCTTGGGTCCGCTACGCCATTGCCCGCTTTCCCCCTGCGTCCGACCGGCATAAGGGCGGAGCAGCCAAGAGGAACCCGCATGGCATCCGCCATTCATGAGATCACCCCCGCCGAAGCCGCCGCCCATCCCGCGCCCGAGTCCGTCGTCGTCCGCTTCGCCGGGGACAGCGGCGACGGCATGCAGCTCACCGGCGGCCAGTTCACGCTGTCCACCGCGCTCGCGGGCAACGACCTCGCCACCTTTCCCGATTTCCCCGCCGAGATCCGCGCGCCGCAGGGCACGCTGTTCGGCGTCTCCGCCTTTCAGATCAATTTCGGCTCGATCGAGATTGAGACGGCGGGCGATCAGCCGGACGTGCTCGTCGCGATGAACCCGGCCGCGCTCAAGACCAATGTCGACGCGCTCAAGCCCGGCGGGCTCATCATCGCCGACGAAGGCGAGTTCGGCCAGCGTAACCTCGACAAGGCGAAGTATGCCAGCAACCCGCTGACCGACGGATCGCTGGGCAAGTGGCAGCTGATGAGCCTCAACATCAGCCAGCTGACGCTGGACGCGGTCAAGCCGTTCGGGCTGGGCAACAAGGAAGCGCTGCGCTGCAAGAACATGTGGACGCTGGGGCTGTCGCTCTGGATGTTCGATCGGGACCGCGCGCCCCTGATCGACTGGCTCAAGACGAAGTTCGCCAAGGCGCCGACCCTGGCGGAGGCGAACATCGCCGCGCTCAACGCCGGCCATGCGTTCGGCGAGACCGCCGAGCTGGCCGGTCCGATGAAGCAGCATGCCGTGGCGGCGGCGCCGGTTGAGGCCGGGCTGTACCGCACCGTCACCGGCGCGGAGGCGATCAGCCTGGGCCTCGTCGCGGGCTGTCAGCTCGCGGGCGTGCGGATGTTCTTCGGCGGCTATCCGATTACGCCCGCGTCGGCGATCCTACACCAGCTCGCGCGAATGAAGGAATACGGCGTCACCACCTTCCAGGCGGAGGACGAGATCGCCGCGATCGCATCGGCGATCGGCGCCTCCTATGCCGGCCAGATCGGCGTCACCTCCTCGTCCGGCCCCGGCATCGCGCTCAAGGGCGAGGCGATGGGCCTGGCGATCATGACCGAGCTGCCGCTGGTCATCGTCAACTCGCAGCGTGGCGGTCCCTCGACGGGGCTGCCGACCAAGACCGAACAGTCCGACCTCTACCAAGCGGTGTACGGCCGCAACGGCGACGCGCCGATGCCGGTGCTCGCCGCGCGCTCCGCGTCCGACTGTTTCGCCGTCGCGATCGAGGCGGTGCGAATCGCGACGCAGTACATGACGCCGGTGATGCTGCTCACCGACGGCTATATCGCCAACGCCGCCGAGCCCTGGCGCGTGCCCGACGTCGCCGCGCTGGAGCCGTTCCCGGTCTGCTTCCTCGCCGAGCCGCCGGCGGAAGGCTTCCTGCCTTATGCCCGCGACACCAAGGGCGCGCGGCCCTGGGTCAAGCCCGGCACGCCCGGCCTGCTCCACCGCATCGGCGGCATCGAAAAGGCGGCGGGCACCGGCAACATCGATTACTCGCCCGCCAATCACCAGCACATGACGGAGGCGCGCCGCGACAAGGTGAGCGGCATCGCGGTGCCCGACCAGCAGGTCGAGCTGGGCGAGACCGGCGGCAAGCTGGCGGTGGTCGGCTGGGGCTCCACCTTCGGCCCGATCCACCAGGCCGTCCGCCGCGCGCGCGCACGCGGCGCTGATGTCAGCCACATCCACATCCGCCACATCTGGCCGATGCCCGCGAACCTGGGCGATCTGCTCAAGGGCTTCGAGCACATCCTCGTGCCCGAGATGAACACCGGCCAGCTCAAGACGGTGCTGCGCGACCAGTTCCTGGTCGACGCGCGTCCGCTCAACAAGGTATCGGGCCAGCCCTTCCGCATCGCGGAGATCGAGGCGGCGATCGCCGACTATGCGGGCACCGGCGGCCGCGAGCTGGTCGACGCCGACGCGACCGAGCTGCCGAGCATCGCGGCGGTGAACGTGTGAGTGGACAGCCGGACGATCATCCGCCTGCTGAAGGCTGAAGGCTGGATACTTGATCGTGTTAACGGCAGTCATCATGTCTTCGTGAGTGGCGGCCGTCCCGGTCATGTGGTTGTGGTTCATCCGCGCAAGGACACGCCATTGGGTGCGGTCAGATCGTTGGAACGGGAGTCTGGAGTGGCGTTGAGGAGACGGCGATGAAGCGGACCTATCTGGGCGCTGTTTGCGGGACGGAAGGATCGTACGGCATCGTGTTCCGTGATCTTCCCGGCTGCACGTCGGCGGGCGACACGCTGGAGGATGTGCGCGCGATGGGTGCCGAAGCGCTCGGGGTACACCTGCAAACAATGATCGACTACGGCCACGCGATACCTCAGCCGACTGTTCATGGTCTTCAGGAAGTGATCGATTGGTTGTGCGACCCGGACGATCTGGATGATAACGGACCGTGGGTTGAGATTACACCGATCGCGGTCAATATTCCTGACGAGGAAGGCACGGTGGTCGTTCGCCTGAAGGCTGATCTAGTTCAGCGGATTGCTGATCTGTCCGCAGTGAATGAGCAGCGGATCAACTCTGGCCGTTTCATCGAGTTAGCGGTCGAACACGAGATTGAGCGTTACCGAAAGTCCGCCGCATGAATGACATGACTCCTTTCGTCAGCAAGCCCAAGGATTGGGAGACCGACCAGGAGGTGCGCTGGTGCCCCGGTTGCGGCGACTATGCGATCCTCAAGGCGGTGCAGCGCACCATGCCCGAGCTGGGCGTCCGGCCGGAGAACACCGTGTTCGTATCGGGCATCGGCTGCTCGTCGCGTTTTCCGTATTACATGGAGACCTATGGCTTCCACACCATCCACGGTCGCGCGCCGGCGGTGGCGACGGGGGTGAAGCTCGCCAATCCGGACCTCGACGTGTGGATCATCACCGGTGACGGCGACGCGCTGTCGATCGGCGGCAATCACACGATGCACCTGCTGCGCCGTAATCTCGACTGTCAGTTCCTGCTGTTCAACAACGAGATATACGGGCTGACCAAGGGGCAGTATTCGCCCACGTCGCGCGTCGGCACGCGCTCGCCCTCGACGCCGCTCGGCTCGGTCGATCGCCCCGCCAATCCCTGCGCCTTCGCGCTCGGCGCCGGCGCGCGGTTCGTCGCGCGCGGGATCGACGTCCACAAGTCGCTGCCGGCGATCCTCAAGGCGGCGCACGCGCACAAGGGCACCGCGTTCGTCGAGATCTTCCAGAACTGCATCGTCTACAACGACGACGTGTTCGCCGCCTTCACCGACCGCAAGCAGGGCGCCGACCAGAACCAGCTTTGGGTCGAGCACGGCAAGCCGCTCGTCTTCGCCGGCGGCACCAAGGGCTTGGCGCTCGACGTCGCGACCCTGCAGCTCACCGTGGTGGCGGGCGACGATCCGGCGGTGGCGGTGCACGACCAGCGCAACCGGGGGCTGGCGCACATGCTCGTCGAGATGCCGTTCGGCGATTTCCCGATGGCGCTTGGCGTGCTCCTCGACGATCCCGCGCCGACCTTCGACAGCGCCGTGATCGAGCAGAACGCCGCCGCCGCGCGCGGCAAGGCGCCCGACCTGCAGAAGCTGCTGTCGGCCGGCCAGACCTGGATGGTCGACAAGCAGCCGCACATGATCTGAGGCTGTCCTACAGCGACTTTCCTGTGCACGAGCGTGGGCAACGGCTCCCTCAACACCGACGGAAGGTCACAGATCGGGTGTCTTTGACGCGACTTTCCGTAGCTCGACCGGCGATGGCGACCATGTTCTCTCGGGCGACGGCTTCCGCCGGTCATCGCATCCTCGACCGCGTCGACGCGGGTCTGCCCGCTGGCGCGATCCGGGCGACGCTGCCCGACGGCACGCAGCGCCTGCTCGGCGGGCGCGGGGAGGGGCCGGTGGCGATCGTCGCGGTCCATCGCTGGCGCGCGCTGTGGCGGCTCGTCACCGCCGGGTCGATCGGCTGGTATCGGGGCTGGCGAGACGGCGACTGGGCGAGCCCAGACCCGGTGCCGCTGTTCGAGCTGTTCATGCGCAACCGCGTGCCGCTAGGCGCGGTGGCGCGATCGGGCGGCGTCGCCCGAGCGGCGGCACGCGTCGGGCACTGGCTCCGCCGCAACACGCCACGTCGCGCGCGCGAGAACATCGAGGCGCATTACGACCTGGGCAATGATTTCTACCGCGAGTGGCTGGACGACAGCCTGACCTATTCGAGCGCGCTGTTCGCCGCGCCCGACGAGCCGCTGGAGGCGGCGCAGCGGCGCAAGCTCGCGACCATCCTCGCCCGCACCGGCGCGGCGGCGGGCGATCG
Source organism: Sphingomonas bacterium (assembly GCF_903643065.1). Taxonomy (GTDB): domain Bacteria; phylum Pseudomonadota; class Alphaproteobacteria; order Sphingomonadales; family Sphingomonadaceae; genus Sphingomonas. The sequence goes on from NZ_CAHJWX010000165.1 coordinate 5,591, forward strand.
GGTGTTGGAGATCGGCTGCGGCTGGGGCTCGTTCGCCGCGCTCGC
>NZ_CAHJWX010000166.1 GCF_903643065.1 Sphingomonas bacterium
GCGGGTCCGCGCTGCTGCTGGCGATCGGGGCGCGGCAGCGGATCGGGGCCGGCGACGCTGACGCGCGCCGACTTGATCGCCGCCGCCTCGGCGAGGAAGTTCGCCGGCAGCGGCACCTCCGGCACCTTCTGGCGCGTCAGCTTCTCGATGTCCTTGAGGAAGGGCCGCTCGTCGTCCGCGCAGAACGACACCGCCAGCCCCGACGCGCCCGCGCGCGCGGTGCGGCCGATGCGATGGACATATTGTTCGGGGACGTTGGGCAGCTCGAAATTCACGACATGGCTGACGCCCGACACGTCGATGCCGCGCGCGGCGATGTCGGTGGCGACCAGGATCGGCACCTCGCCCGCCTTGAACGCGGCCAGCGCGCGCTCGCGCTGCGGCTGGCTCTTGTTGCCGTGGATCGCGTTGGACTGGATGCCGTTGCCCGCGAGCAGCTTCACGACGCGATCGGCGCCATGCTTGGTGCGCGCGAAGACCAGCGCGCGCTCGATCGCCGGATCGCGCAGCACCATGGTGAGCAGCGCCTGCTTCTCCGCCTGATTGACGAAGGTGACCGACTGCTCGACGCGCTCGGCCGTGGTCGCGGCGGGCTTGATCGAGACGGTGGCGGGATCGCGGATGAACTGGCTGGACAGCTCGCGGATCGCGGCGGGCATGGTGGCGGAGAAGAACAGCGTCTGGCGCTTGGCCGGCACCATGCGCGCAATCTTCTTGAGCGCGTGGATGAAGCCGAGATCGAGCATCTGGTCGGCCTCGTCGAGCACCAGCACCTCGACCTGCGCGAGCGAGCAGGCGCGCTGCTCGACCAGGTCGAGCAGGCGGCCCGGCGTGGCGACCAGGATGTCGACGCCGCGCGCCAGGTCCTGCTTGTTCTTGAACAGGCTGGTGCCGCCGAACACGGTGGCGACGCTCATCCGGCTGAACTTGCCATAGGCGCGGGCGCTTTCGGCGATCTGGCCGGCCAGCTCGCGGGTCGGGGCGAGGACGAGCATGCGGCAATGCGTCGGCAGCGCGCGCTTGGCGGACTCGACCAGTCGCTGGATGGAGGGGAGCACGAACGCGGCGGTCTTGCCGGTGCCGGTCTGTGCGATGCCGAGCAGGTCGCGACCCTCCAGCACGAGCGGGATCGCGTCGCGCTGAATGGGCGTGGGCTCGGTGTAGCCCTTGGCGGCGAGCGCGTCGAGCAGCGGCTGGGCGAGGCCCAGGTGATTGAAGGACATGAGGGAAATCCGTGTACATGCCGGGCGCGCGCGACAGGGCGCACGGGCGGCGGGGAAGCCGAACCCCCGCGTGACATGGGAATCCTGAAACAACGACCGAGGCGGAGCCTGCGCTGGGTCAAGCCCGGCGCGATCACGCTACGCGAACACCTCGATACATACGGAGATGACCGAGACGGGCATGAAAGTCAAGGACTCCGCCCGATCGAGGTCGTCCGTTCGCCGCCGGGAGTGGTGGCCGGTCGCATGACGGGATGACCCGGCGCATGGCGCCGGCGGTGGTCCGACAGGGAACGGCCGGGAGGGTCGACGGTTCGGCTCGCAGGAGACCCGCCATGCCAGACCGTTCCGTCGATCCCGAGCGCCCGCGCGACCACAACGCCTTCGACCGGGCGGACGGCTATTCGGGCCAGGGCTATGACCGTGAGCGCGAGGCGGCGCAGGGTCGCGCCGACGCCGATCCCGACGCGCCGGCGCCGGACGGCCATCCCGGCCTGCCCACCCACAACGGCGCCCGCGCGGGCATCGACCCGTCGACGGGCGAGGTCCACGGCGCCGGCATGGGCACGGGCGGCGGCCAGGCGGGCGAGGACCTGTCGTCCGACGCGGCGGCGGGGAGCGGCTATCCGATCTCTGGGGGCGAGGGGGCGGACAAGATCCCGGGCGAGACCGGGCCCAAGAACGAGAACGCCGGCTACCTTTAGATCCCGCCGGCGACCGGCTCGCGTCCCGCCGCCGTCAGCCGGGCGCTGAGATCGGCGAGACAGCGCTCGACGCTCGCCTCGTCGGGGCCGCGCACGACGAAATTGGCGCCTACCCGGCCGTCGCGGAAAAAAGGATAGCTGCCGATCGCGATGCCGCCGGGCGCGTCGGCATGCGCGCGCTCGGTCTCGCGCAGCAGGTCCGCCACCTCGCTTTCCGCGATCCAGCCGCCCACGGTGCTCGACACCACCGGCCGGCCGCCCTCGATCGTGCCGGTCAGCGCGTCCAGCATGCCGGCGGTGATGTGCGGCACGCCCGCCATGATGAAGATGTCGCCGATCCGGATACCCGGCGCCCCCGACAGGCGGTTGGGGATGAGGTCGGCGCCCTCGGGCACCCGCGCCATCCGCGCGCGCGTCTCCGTCAGCCCGCCGCGCGTCGCATAGTAGCGCTCCAGCGTCGCCATCGCGTCGGGATGATGGATCACGCCAAGCCCCAGCGCGGCGGCGATCGCGTCCACGGTGATGTCGTCGTGCGTCGGCCCGATGCCGCCCGTCGTGAACAGATAGTCGTTGCGCGCCCGCAGCGCGTTGACCGCCTCTACGATCGCGTCGGTCCGGTCGGGCACGACGCGGACCTCGGCTAGGCGGATGCCCTGGACGTTGAGCCAGGCCGCGACCTGGGCGACGTTCTTGTCCTGCGTCCGGCCGGACAGGATCTCGTCGCCGATCACCACCAGCGCGGCCGTCCAGATGCGTTCGGGCTCCATCCACCCGCCCTAGCCTCGTCAAGCCGTCGCCGCCACGCTATATCGGCGGGACGATGACCGATTACACCGCCGTCACCTCCGACATGGCCGTCACCCGCACCGGCGCGATCAAGCTCTATGGCGCGGACGCGTTCGCGCGCATGCACCGTGCGGGCCGGCTCGCCGCCGACACGCTCGACATGCTGGAGCCGCACATGGTGGCGGGCGTCACCACGGCCGAGATCGACCGGCTGATCTTTGATTTCTGCACCGCCGCCGGCGCCTGGCCCGCGACGCTCGGCTATCGCGGCTATACGCATTCGACCTGCGTCTCGATCAATCACGTGGTCTGCCACGGCATCCCCAGTGACAAGCCGCTCAAGTCTGGCGACATCGTCAACGTCGACGTGACGCCGGTGCTCGACGGCTGGCATGGCGATTCGAGCCGCATGTACCTGATCGGGGACGTGCCGCTGAAGGCCCGGCGGCTGGTGGAGGTGACCTATGAATGCCTGGTCCTGGGCATCGAACAGGCGCGGCCCGGCAACCACATGGGCGACGTCGCCAACGCGATCCAGCTCCACGCCGAGCGGCATCGCTATGGCGTCGTGCGCGACTTTTGCGGGCATGGCGTCGGCCGGCTGTTCCACGACGCGCCGGAGGTGGTCCATGCCGGCAAGCCCGGCACCGGCCCGGAGCTCAAGCCCGGCATGATCTTCACGATCGAGCCGATGATCAACATCGGTCGCCCCGACGTGAAGCTGCTCGACGACGGCTGGACGGCGGTGACGCGCGACCGTTCGCTGTCGGCGCAGTTCGAGCACACGGTGGGGATCACCGAGACCGGTTGCGAGGTCTTCACGCTGAGCGCGGCCGAGCGGGGTCATTGAGGCGATCTTCCATGTCGACGGCGGCGTGCCCCGATGCGCCACGACCGACTGTCCGACCCGTCGCCTGCCAGTGCTTCGCTTCACCAAGCCGGGAGGGACTGTTGCGCGTGACGGTATAGCCACGTATCTACAGGTCAGTCGGAGGTGGCCCGTGGGTGCGATCGTCAAAAGCAGGGCCTTCAAGAGCGGTAACAGCGTCGCCGTCCGCCTGCCCAAGAGTTTCGGCGTCGACGCAGGCACCAATCTGATGCTGGAACAGCGGGATGGCGGCATCAGCATACGCCGCGAGTTCGACGTCGACGATCACCGCCGCAAGCTGACCGCGATGTTCGACACGATCGCCCGGATTTGGGAGGAAGCCGGCGGGCCGCCCGAGACGGGGATGAAGCGAGACCTGGACATCTTTCCGGACCGTCCCGGCCTGTATGGGCCGGAGCAGGAATGAGTGGCGTTCCTGCTCGATACCAATATCGCGATCGCCATTGGCGACCAGCGGCCGGGCATCCCGGCCCGGCTCGCGATGCTGGACGATACGATGTTCCTGTCCATCATCACCGTGGTGGAACTCCAGGGCGGCATCACCACTGATCAGCCCCGCGCAGCCGAACGACAGGCGGCCCTTTCGGCCATGACCGACACGCTGGATGTACTGCCGCTGACCAGCCCCATGGCGGACGTCTATGCCGCGATCATCCGACGGATCGGCTTCTCCCGCTCTCGCATCCTTGACCGGCTTATCGCCGCCACCGCGCTGGTCCACGACCTGACGGTGATCACCACCAACGGCCCCGATTTCGCCAGCATCCCCGGCCTGAAGCTGGAGGTCTGGCCTCGCCCCGCTCAATAATCCTTCGATACGCGCAGGTTGGCGCTCTGCCGGCCCAGCGTGGAGATGCTCGACAGCACCGACAGCCAGCGCGTCACCTGAAACTCCAGCTGCGTCGCGGAATAGCCCTGCCCGTCGGTGACGATCTCCGCGAACAGGCGCCGCGTCACATATTTGCCCGCCGCGATCGAGGTGCCCTGTCCGGTCTGTGGATCGGCGGGCAGGATGCGCAGCCGGTCCAGCCCCGCCGCGCGGCGGATCGCGTTGATCGGGTTCAGACCCTCGCCGCCGGTGCGCAGCGCCGCGACGGCCGCGGCGAGCTGCAAGGCCTCGGGCGCCGACAGGTTGGTGATCGAGGTGCCGAAGAGCAGGCGCGACAACAGCTCGTCCTCGGGCAGCGCGGGGTTGCTGGAAAAGGCGATCTCCGGCTTCAGCCCGGTGCCGGTGACGCGGATCGTCGCCGACAGGCTGGTCGCGTCGGCATTGGCGGCGATGTCTAACGCCGGGTTGGCGGGCGTGCGCCCGTCGAAGCGGATCACGCCGCGCTCCAGCTCGAACTCGCGGCCCGCGAACTCGTAATTGCCGCGGATCAGCTGGGCGCGGCCGGCGATCGCGGGGTCGGTCGGCTCGCCGCCGATCTGGAGGTCGGCGCTCCACTCGCTCGTCAGGCCCAGCCCGCTGACCAGCAGCCCGCCCGGCGCGCGCGCCTTGAGCGCCAGCGTCCATGGCCGGTACGGCGCCTCGTCCTCCTCGCCGCCGGTCGCCAGGTTGATCTCGCGCACGTTCAGGCGCGGCGCGGCGGTGGCGGCGGTGGCCTGGCCCAGCCGGTAGCGGCTGCGGTCGAGCACCACGTCGCCGCCGATGGTGCCGCCGCGCCCGTCCGAGCGGAAGGTGAGCGGGCCGGTGACGGTGGCGGCGATGTCGTCGCGGTTGATCATCGCGGCGTGCTCGGCCTGGACGTGGAGATCGAGCCCGATGCCGTGCGCGGCGGCGAAATCAAAGGCGCCGCCCCCCGACACGCGGCCGTCCTTGCCCGCCGTGCCGGTGAAGCGGTCGATGACGAGGCGCGCGCCGTCGAACGCGCCGCTCGCCGCGACGTCGGTCACGACGGTGCCGGTGGTTGCGCTCTCGATCCGGGCGCCCTTGGCCTGCACGGCGCCGCGGATGATCGGCCGGTTCAGCCGCCCGGTCACGTCGGCGCCGATCGCGACGGGGCCGGACAGGTCGAACAGCTCGAC